>JBHLOF010000049.1:0-29843 GCA_048940805.1 Promethearchaeota archaeon | reverse complement strand
AATTGAGCTATTTCATTAGGTGTTCGAATTTCGGATATGTTTATCTCAATAGATTCTTCAAGATTATAAAAAACCCGTAATTCCCCGAAAATTTCAGCTTGTTTTACAGTATCAATCCCCAAATCCTCTTCTAAGTCGTAATTATCTTCAATATCATTAACATCATAACCAGTTTTGTCAGCAATAAACTTTTTAATTACATTTTTTATTTGGTTCGCATCATACAAAGTAAGTTTTTCTGTTTCAATACTATTACTTGGAGAATCAAGTTGATCAGTTTGGATATTTAGAAATTCTTGAATTTTGTTTATTATCTCTTCTATACTTTTCAACCCCATTAAATTGATATCGGTATCCTCAGAAATTTTTAGATATGAACGCAACACTCCAAAAATCTCGGCTTGTTTAACAGTGTCAATGCCGAGATCTTCCTCAAGATCAAATTTTATGTCAATGTCCTCGATGTCATATCCTGTTTTTTCAGAGATAATCTGAATTAATTTATTTTCAAGGTGTTCTTCACTTATACTGGGCAGATCCTTTGTAATTGGTTGATCAGATTTCAAAAATTCATTTACCACAGAAATTATTGCGTCGATAGTACGGTAATCTGCTAAATTAAAGGAATCATCAACATTTATTTTCCATTTCTCTCTAATTTCTCCAAAAATTTCAGCTTGTTTAACGGTATCAATTCCTAAATCTTCTTCTAGATCGTAATTCGTCTCAATATCTCCGGGATCATAACCTGTTTTTGAAGAGATGATTTGCTTTATTTGATTTACAATTTCTCCAGAACCAATTGTACTCTTTTCGGAGGGGATCTGTGGTTTCTCTAAAGATGCCAAATCATTCAGCATTAAAACAATTTTGTTTATAGTTCGGTAGTCCGCTAAATTGAATGAATCGTCAACATTTAATTTCCACTTTTCTCGAATTTCTCCAAATATTTCTGCTTGCTTTACTGTGTCAATTCCCAGATCCTCCTCTAAATCGTAAGATGCCTCAATATCTTCCGGATCATACCCCGTTTTCAGTGCAATTATTCGCTTTACCTCATTGGTTATATCAATTTGCGATGTTTGTGAAAATTCTGAGGGTTTTGAAGATCTTTGTTTGGGAAGGCTCTCAGTTTTCATTTTCAAAACTCTCCCATCCAAAAAAACTTGTTCTTCTCCCCCACCGATGCTTTGGAGCCATTTTTCATAATTAGGATCGCTAAAACGATTATCAAATGATGACAATCGGAATAACACAAAAGCTAGTTGAGATCCAAAACCCGCTGCGAAGCGTAAGGCGTATTTTTTCCTTTCTTTAGTACCTTTTGAAAACTTGAATTTTTTATAACTTGGATCAATTTTAGGTAAATTAGCTATGGGAGGTAATTGTCCTTTTTCCATCGATTTTATGGCAACTGCTTCTTCAATCCCGGCGCCCATAGCGTGGCCAGTATATCCTTTAGTATTAATAATCACCATATTATAGGCATTTTCTCCAAATGCTTTTTCTAGAGCTTCCAATTCAGATTCTGCACTCCCACCTCGAGCAGGGGAATAAGTTTCATGACTTACGAACATGCCTTTATTTGCCAATTCACGTTTCGAAATCCCATATCTTCTTTCAATACCTTCCACGAATTCAGTAAACTTCTGGCTTATATGAGCTCTATCCAGTCTGGTTCCGTGAAATGCACTATTTGCAAAATATGAACCAAGTATATCTACAATCGGTTTAACCCCTCGAGCTCTAGCTTCCGATGCTTGTTCTAACACAAAGGCACTTGCTCCGGCACCTAGTATAATCCCATTTCTTCCCTCCCCAAAGGGGAGCACTGCTTCTTCCCATTCTGATTTTGATGTGGCTGCGCCACTAGCTAGAAATCCCGCTCCAATCCATTGGAAGAGATTTTTACTTGTAACATTATCACCCGAAATAACAATAACTCGTTTGCATCTTCCAGTTCGTATCCAGTCTTCAGCAATACCTATTGCTTGGGGTGTAGAAGCACAAGCTGCATTAGTAGATGTATTTGGTCCCTTAGCTTTTATTAATTGAGCAAACTGAGAATGGCCCATAGATAATATCCGAAATAAGAATGCTCTATTAAATTCTTTTTTATTAGTGTCGGAGAGTTCTTCTGCAAAATTATCATATCCTGGAAAAGCTGAAGCAAAAATAATTCCTGTATTATCTTGTAAATCTTCAGGTAATTCCCAATCACCTGATAATATTTTTCCTGTCGAAGTTTTTATATTACTGCGAACTAAGGGAATTCCAGCATCTCGTAAAGCCTCATAACCTGCCCCGATAGCCATCTGAAATGTGATATCTAATGCATTAAGAATTTTAGAATTAAGATGATAATCTTCCTCAGGATTGAATTCACCAATTTGACCGGCTAGATGTATAACTTTAGATATGTCATCTATGGGTACAAACTTAGCATTTCCATCGGGTGATTTCTCCAGACGTATTATATTTTTTTGAAATAATTGATCTCGATAAACACTGCTTACTGGTTCAATTAAATTTACTCCTTGCAATATATCATCAATATTTTTATCATCAAACACTTTCCTATCCTTCCCAGGGATTCCCAGTCCAACACCAGTAATTACCACTGGTTCATTAACAGCTTTTTCTATAGTAGAATATTGATTTTCAAGTGAAATATGATTTATTTTAAGGTAATCTTGAAATCCATGAATGAGTACTGAAGTAAGGCGTTCTTTTTGTTCTTCTATGAACTCATTAAAGAAGGGAAGTTGTCTTATCTTGTTCAATTCTCCACTTGATCCAATAGAATCTTGTTTTACTATTGGTTTAGATATCTTTGCTATTTCTCTTGGTTTATGCTTCTTACCTGGAATAGAAGGAGTTTTAATCGCTTTACCTAGACTTGTAGATGGTTTAAATTTCTCTATAATTTTTTGAATCGTTTCTCTCTCGGGAGACTTTGGATCTAATGTGAAATTCACTTCAATTTCCTTATGCTGTTTCAATATATCTTTAGTAAAGAAGAATAGAGCTTTTTTTGGACCTATTTCTATAAATTTTCTTCCACCATAACGATATATATTGAGTGTTTCGTCGACCCATTTTACAGGTGATGTTATTTGTTTAAGCAGTATTTTTTTAATCTCTTCAGGATTATCAGGGTAGATTTCTCCGGTAACATTACTAAATACTGGTATCTCGGGAGATTGAAATTCGATAGTATCTAGAAATTTCATCAATTTCTCCTCTGCGTGAGTGACAAATTTTGAATGGAAAGCATTTGAGACGTTTAGTTTTATAGCTCTGATTCCTTTATCTGAAAAAATTTTAACTGCGTCTTCGACAGCTGATAATTCTCCGGAGATTACTGTTTGTGAAGTGGAATTATAATTTGATATCGAAACATCCTCATTAGAGATTTCATCTAAAGTTTGAGAAACAACATCTGAAGAAGTGAATATAGCTGCCATTGAACATTGAACTCCTGAAGGCAATTCCGACATCGCTCTTCCTCGAGTGATAACAATCTTTAGTGCGTCCTCAAACTTAAGTACACCTGCAGTACATAATGCTGCAAATTCTCCCAAACTATGTCCCCCTACAATTCCCGGACTAATGTTTTCAGATTTAAGAAGATTGACTAAAGCCATCTCTACGGAATATATTGCGGGTTGGGTGTATTCTGTTTGCCGTAATCTAAGAGAATTTTCTTCTTCCTTTAAACTCGGTGAACCGAAAATTATTTCCAGTAAGTTAAAATCCGCAAATTCATTGCAGATTTTATTAGCCTGATCAAGGGTATTCTTTACAATTTGGGAATTCTGATACAGTTCTTTTCCCATCCCCACATATTGACTTCCTTGACCACTAAATAAAAAGCTTATTTCAGTGGGAGGATTGATGGGCAATGAGTCTTTAGTTTGATATGAAACTTCCTCTTTTACGGATTCAGAAGAAGGTATATGATATAATTCAGGTGAAAATTCTTCAAGAATAATATGATAATTAGTTCCCCCAAAACCGAAAGATGAAACTCCCGCCATTCTTCTTCCATTTTCGGGACTTATCCATTCACTCGGTTCAGTATTTACGTAAAAGGGGCTTGTTTCCCAATCTATAGTTGGATTGGGAGTTTGGAAATTAACAGAGGGTGGAATAATTTTATGATGTATTGCCAATACGGTTTTAATCATGCTTGCAATTCCCGCAGCACTTTTTAGATGCCCAATCTGGCTTTTGATCGATCCGATCGCAAATTTTTTGTTTCTTTTGGAAAAAAGTTCTGTAAGGACATTTAATTCGGTTGCATCTCCTACTACTGTAGAAGTTCCATGACACTCAAGATACTGAATGTCCTTTGGTGTAATATTACTAGATTTTAAAGCACGTTCAATAGCAAGCCGTTGTCCATCAGGATTTGGGGCAGTAATACCTTTTCCCTTCCCATCAGAAGAACCACCATAACCACTAATTACAGCATAAATTTTATTTTTATCTTTAATTGCATCCTCGAGACGTTTTAAAACAATAAATCCTGCTCCCTCACCCATGACAAATCCATTAGCTCGAGCATCAAATGGATAAGTTCCATCTTCAGATAACGCACCAATCTTACAAAATTTAATATATGTTTGTGGGTCCATAGAACTATCCGTTCCACCCACAAGAACAATTTCATAGTCCTTAACAATTAGCCCATTGATTGCTGTATCAATAGCTGCCAAACTTGAGGCACAAGCAGCATCTGTTGTCATACTCTTCCCCGTTAAATTAAACACATTGGCGATTCTCCCCGCTATAATGTTCGATAATTCCCCTGGCATAGTATCTTCATTTATGGTGGGAATAGAACTGATAATACTCTCTTCGAGAAATTGGATTAAATTTTCTTTTTCATTTGGATTTAAAATGTTTTTCGAGCTGGCCTCATTAATTCTGTATCGAATTTCATTAAAAAGTACACGTTTATTGCTTAGACGTTGAGCATCTCCTCCAGATGAATTCCCGACTATTACCGCAATGGGCAATCGTTGCTTTCCGTCAGTAGGATATCCAGCATCAATTAGAGCTTCTTCTGCTGTCTTTATTGCCCAAATCTGAACCAAATCCATTCGCTGAGCCATCTTAGGGGGAATTCTATATTTAATCGACTTGAATTGATAATTTTTAACAAATCCACCAATTGTTGTATATGTTTTATCGACAACAGAATGATCGCTATCATAATAAATAGCAGGATCCCATCTTTCGGTGGGAACTTCTGATATTGAATATTTTTTCTGTATGATATTCTCCCAAAATTGTGGAATGTTTTCTGCGTCTGGAAAAATACCGCCTATTCCAATAATGGCCACTTTATTTCCAAATGAAAATTCTTTTTCCATAGCCTTTTCCTCTTTTCTAACACTAAAACGAAATAATTTATCCATAAGAAGGGATGGTTTTCGTTCAAAGACCAATTTACCCCCCTCTATAACATCGTAATGAATTTGAGAGATATTTCTAAGAGAATGTTGCAGTGAGATAGATTCTCCAGTCATAAAAGCCCCCTTAGTTAGTTGAGTTCCACTGGAAGTAGGAATGAATTGTGTTGAACCACTATCCTCTATATGGTTATCATTCCATATCTCTGCCCGGGAAGCAATCCTTAAAGCTCCTAAATTATCTCTCTCAAAAAGTTCCTTACGATCTGAAATTGAAATACCATCTCTTTTCCTTAAAAACTCATTCTTAATTGTTTGAAATGCAAATTCGGAGGGTACCACTCTTGCTCGAGTATTCACACTTGTACCAATTGTAGTGGTACAAGAATTATCTAATATCAATTTTTGATAAACAGGAGATAACGCATTCATGGTGACAATCTCTTCACTTAAAAGATAAGCTGTACCCATTTGAATTCCTGGATTAATTGAATCTAAATGACACCCCAATATACTGGCAAGCATTGCGGTACTGAGGTCAGTAATAATACCCCCTGCAAAAATAATATTTACTTTTTCTTTAATATCTGGTTTATTCATATCTAAATATTCTAAAACTCTTTCCCATAATATGAAAGAAGAAAGCATTCCATAATGTCCACCACACTCATTTCCTTCTAGAATCATGAAGTCAAAGCGTTTCTTTAACGCGGTCTTAAACATTGAGAGGGCAGGGGTATGCATTAATATTATATTTCCTAATTTTTTCACTTGAATGCCAAGGTCGATTGATCCTGCGGCAATTAACGTAATATTTGGCCCATATTTGGCAATTAATTTTAAATGTTCTTCCCTTCGCAACTTTACAGCTTCTAATCCAATAATCCCTGAACCATATACCATTTCTTTTAAAGATGTCTTAGAAGCTTCTTTTAGTAAAGCAGAGGCTTCAGTTTCTAACAAACCACCTAAAGCGAGAATTGGTAGAGCTCCGTTCTCAGCAACTTTGGTAGCAAATTCGATTTTATCCGAAATGTTTGCCATAGGACCTTGAATTAACGGATAATCAATCTTAAGTTGTTGAGCAAAATCAGAATTTCTAGCAAAGGGCCAATTATTTTTAACAGCTGCTAGCTGTTTTTGTATGATTCTGGGAATACTCTCCAGAAAGTTTTCTAAATTATTAAAAGATTGGAGGATATATTGCCCAAAACAAATACCTAGGTCACTTGGCAACCATGAATTTTTCGGTTCAGTAGCAGAATACCCGCCATACTTATTCGAGTATTTCCATATTTCATCATGAAATTGATCCTTTAGAAACCCGAGTTCTTCACTAAATTCTTCGCTAATTTCAGTAGTATCTTCTTTCTCTATTTCTTTCATAGCTCGAATAGATTTATTAGCTAATTTACCTATTAGACGATAGTTATACCGTGATGTTTCTTTAAATATATAGAAGTCGTTGTCCTCAAGTGTTCCTAGATAATTTTTGAATTCAGAATTTAGGGGACATTCGGGTAATAAATATAATTGACTTTCGAAAACAACTCCAAGAGCACCTCCTATAAAAGCAGAACATATATTGAATACTCCAAAACCTCCTTGAACTATAAATGAAAGCCCAGCTTTTTGGAATTCTTGGATAAGAATGAAGCTGTTCTTAGTACCAACTATTCCTCCAGCTTCATTACCCTTCACTAAGAAGAAATCAGCCCAATTAGCATTTTTAATAGCTTCATCTAAATAGGAGACTTCAGAAACGAGTAAACCTGAGATTTTTCGCAATTTTAAAATATCCTGAGAATTTGGACAAAAGGGACATATGATAACGGGAATTTTTTCACCAATTTCAAGAGAGTTAAGAATCTTTTTTGTCGGGATTCGAATGCCCCAAATGTGATCAGAAGATAATGACGTAAATAAAGTTGTAAGAAGTGATTGGCACTGACCTGTATCAAATCCTTCAAAATCAACTAAACCGACACCTCCTAACTGACTTATTTTGATTGAGAGTGATAAATCCTTGATACCACTAGGTGAATAACCCCATATCGGGATCCCATGATTTAATTTTTCTAGTATTTCTTTTTTCTTCTTCATAAAAATCAAGTGTTTTTAGTTTTAAACAGGAGAAATCCCATGTTTTCGTTTAGGGGTTTGGTCTCGTTTTGATTCAAAAAATTTTAAACTTTTGATAATTTCTAAGCGAGTCTCGTGGGGGAAGATCACTTTGTCAATTTGTCCTTTTTCAGCAACTTGATACGGATTTGAAAATTCTTCTTTATACTTTTTGGTAAACTCGTTTAGTAAATTATCTACGTCCTCAATTTCTCTTAACTGGTTTCGATATAAAATTTTGCAAGCACCCTCAGCTCCCATTACGGCTATTTGAGCTGTATCCCAAGCAAGGTTTATATCAGAGCCTAATTGTTTTGAATTCATTACAATATATGCACCTCCATAAGCCTTACGGATGATAACTGTAATTTTGACAACTGTCGCTTCGGAGTAGGCATAAATTAACTTTGCACCATGTCTAATAATCCCTGAATTTTCTTGTTTTAAACCTGGAATAAATCCTGGAACATCTACTAGTGTTATAATAGGGATATTGAATGAATCACAAAACCTTATGAACCTTGTAGCTTTATCTGAGGCATTATAATCAATCGCACCACTAAGATATAAAGGTTGATTAGCAACAATCCCAACTGTTTGATTTTCCATCCTACCAAATCCAATAACTATGTTTTTTGCCCAATCCGGAAAAAGTTCAAAGAATGAATTCTGGTCAACAACTAAATCAATAATTTCTTTCATATCATATGGTTCATTTTCACTTTGGGGAATGATGCTATTTAATAGATGGGGATCTCCTACGGTGAAATTTTCTAAAGAATGGGGAGGATCATCTAAATTATTTGAAGGCAAGTAAGAGAGTAAGATTTTCACCTCTTCAATTGCTATTTCTTCTGTTTCTGCTACTCTATGACAAACTCCAGAAACTGTTGAATGAACTTCAGAACCTCCTAACTCCTCAAAAGAAACATTTTCTCCAGTTACGGAATTAACAACTTGAGGACCCGTCACAAACATAAATGCATTTTTACCACCCATTATAATGAAATCAGTAAGAGCTGGACTATAGGCTGCACCACCAGCAGAAGTACCTAAAATAACAGAAATTTGGGGTATAATTCCGGAAGCTTGAGTATTTCGGTAAAAAATATCTCCTAATCCATCTAACGCTTCAACTCCTTCTTGAATACGAGCACCACCAGAATCTATTATTCCAATCATAGGACACCCCATTTTTAATGCCAAATCCATAATTTTGCAAATTTTCTGAGCATGTGCTTTTCCAATGGTTCCACCGAGTACTGTAAAATCTTGGCTGTAAATGAAAACTTTTCGTCCAAGAATTGTGCCAAAACCAGTTATAACTCCATCTCCAAGAAATTTTCGATTTTCCAACCCAAATTTATCGGAATTATGTTTAACGAATGAGCCAATTTCAATGAATGAATCGTAATCTACTAAAAGTTCAATCCTTTCTCTTGCTGTTAGCTTCCCCTTCATATGCTGGGCTTGAATCCTTTCATCTCCCCCACCAAGCATTGATTCATCTCGTAACTCTTGTAATTTTTCAATCTTTTTGAAATCGTCTTTTGATTCACCGTTTTTCAAAATCATGTCAATCCTTCAACTATTTATATAAACAGATTATTATTTTTATCAAAAGTTAATTTATAAAATTTATACTTGATAACACACTATCAAAAGTATTAATTGCTTAGAGGAGTTATTAAAATTTCTTCAGATTTTTATTAATTTCTAGAATTGAGAAGAGTAAAAGAAAATTAAATTAATTGTAACAATAGAGAACAAGGTTGTTTCAAAAAATAGTAAAAAAGATATTAAAGTTTCAATCTGAAAATTAAAGATATTTAAGCTGGAATATTTATTAATAATTGAATTATCAAATATTAAAAATTACTAAATATGCTTTCAAAGATAAAGATTATTCATCTCGATAAAACTGGCTCAACTCAAGATGCAATAATTGAATACATTAAAAATGATTATTATCCTACATTATTATTAATCGCTAAGATCCAAACTAAAGGTCGAGGACGGAAAGATGATGATTGGGAGTCCCCGGAAGGTGGATTTTGGGCGACTTTAGGTATTTCAACTTCAATTAAATTTAATAATGCACAATTAGCATTATTTCACTATTTTACCGCGATATTGTTAACACGAGTTATTAAAGAGGAATTTAATATAATAGCTCAAGTAAAATGGCCAAATGATCTGTTATATGAAAATAAAAAACTTGCAGGGATTTTAATTGATTATACAATTAGTTCTCAAAAAAATTATCTTTTAATTGGCATGGGTGTAAATTTAAATAACTCCAGACATGAGATGCCAAAAAACTTAGAATCAATTACAATTTCCATTAAAGATATTATAGACAAGAATGTTTCATTGGACGAGTTTGGTCATCAAGTCTGTAATTATGCAAGACATTACTTTTCCCCAGTAATTGATAATAGATTTAGTGAGATTCAAGAATTAATCAAGGAATATAATATGCATTTGAGAATTTATGGAAAAGAAGTTATCCTTGATGATTCTAAAAGGTATTTTTGCGAAGGAATAAATAAAGAGGGATTATTGTCATTTAATAATGAAGAGGGAGGTTTACTTTTGTCTATTGATGATTTACCAAGGGTTAAGAAAATAATCCCCCCGTAATATTTTAAGTTCTTTCTACGAGAATTGAGATAATATTATTTCCGAAACCCCCAAAATTGCATGTTATTCCTGATTCTGCGCCGTCAACTTGCCTTTTATCTGCTTCTCCTCTCAATTGCCACACTAGCTCTATAACTTGAGCTATACCGGTTGCACCGAGAGGATGTCCCCGAGCCTTCAGCCCTCCAGATGGATTTATAGGAATCTTTCCACCAATTTCTGTTAATCCTTCATGTGCGGCTTTAGCACCTTCACCTTTCTTGAAGAATCCTATATCTTCACTTTGTATTACTTCTAATATTGTAAAAGCGTCGTGCAATTCACAGACATCGATATCATGAGGATTTTTATTTGCCATCTTATATGCTTGTTCCGAACAAATTCTCAAAGCTCTTAATGTTAATAGATCGGAGCGTTCATATAGAATATGTGTGTCTGTTGCTTGTCCTATTCCAGAAATGATGATAGGTGTGTCGCAATATTCCTTTGCAATGTCAGATTTACACAAGACCACAGCGGCTGCTCCATCAGAAATAGGACAGCTATTGAAAAGTCTTATAGGATCCGAAATTATTGGATTAGAAACCTTATCATTTAAGAATTCATAAACATTCCCCCAATTACCCCTTCCCTTCTGTATGGAACTCTTCATAAAATCTTCTATTGTCCTTTGGAAATGAGCATATCGATTTAATGCTCCATTTTTATGATTCTTGATCACTATATCTGAAAACCAATCAAAATTGGCATTATATCTTTCCATATAAGATCTCATTAGCATTCCAGCAAGGGAAGGGATAGAAACACCGTGTTGTCTTTCTGCTTCTGGATGGGTAAGAGTCGCTACATTAGATGTAACATAACCTGGTATTGTGATACGAGTCATTTTCTCACCGCCAACTACTAAAACTAAATCACACATACCAGAAGTAATCGCTTGAAAACCTGCTTTTATAGCTGATCCACCACTAGCAGGTCCATTTTTAATGTCATCAGCAGCAGCAGGGATTAAACCTATTCTATCTACAAGAGCACTGGCAACACCTGAAATATGATTGAAAGATTCTGGACTCATTGCTCCAACATAAACGGCATCAAAATCCATATCGTTTGTATTGGAATCATCGATAGCCTTTAGGGATGCTTCACACAAAAGATCCATTAATCCTTTATCTTGTAATCGCCCAAATTTAGTGTGTCCTACTCCAATAATTGCAACATTCTTCATATTCATTTAGAATTCTAAATATCTAAAAAATCTTCTGAGACTTTATTAATCTTCTAAAATGTATCTCTTAGTATTTAACAAAATTATTTTAATACCAGCGGATATCGAACATAAGAAGGATCAATAAAACTCCCGTATAAAAAGCAAAAACAGCTAATATTTTTCTTATTATCCTACTTCTTGTTCTTGAAATTAAAAGGGTTCCTATTTGAGCCCCAATAATTCCACCCAAAGTCATCATTAAAGGCCATAGAAGAGAACCTGTATAAGTCCCAAAAAGAACATGAACAATTACTCCGAATACAGATGTAAAAACCATGGCAAATTGAGAAGTCGCAGCTGCTACTTTTGTTTTTACTCCAAGAAGGATCATAGTTGTTGTATCTGCTGTCCCACCACCTATACCACCTAACCCAGAAATGAATCCTCCAGAAAAAGAACTTAAAGAGGCAAATAGTGTATTATTTACGCCGAATTTTCCTCTCTTACTTTTATCACTTTTATTTTTGTTATTCACTTCATTTTCATTATTAATATTAGTATTATTTTCCTGGTTGTTTCTTTTTTTCCTTCGGAATAGGACTATGCTTAGCAAAATAATCAATGCACCACAAAATCCAGCTAAAAGATTTTGTGTTATTATAGAAGTTACCCATGCTCCAATAATTACCCCTGGTAAATCCCATGCGTTATATAACATCGCGAGTCGATAATTGATTAATTTCATTCTTATGTAACGAAATGTAGCACTTATGTTTAAGCCAGTCATGGAAAATAATGATATTACTACAGCATCTTTTAAAGGAAAACCAAAAATAAAAATTGAAGTTGGTATGAACAAAATACCGCCTCCAATTCCGACGATTGAAGAAATAGTACCAATTAATATCCCAAAGATTATTGTTAGTGCAATAAATTCTTCTCCTAACGGCAAGTTATTTAGAAAAAGAGGAAAGCATTAAAAAATCTTTAGGATTACATTTTTTAAATAAGGAAAACTATAAAAAATATTCAAAGATTAATTTATTCTACATAAATACTAAATTTGGGATAGTTTTTTCTCCAATGCTTCCTTTAATAAAGGGACAATTACTTTAAAATCACCCACTATACCGTAATCACATACATCAAATATAGGAGCGTTAGGATCTTTATTAATGGCAATTATTTTTTTACTACTTTTCATACCAACTAAATGTTGCGTTGTTCCTGAAATCCCACAGGCTATATAAATGTTCGGGCATACCACAGTCCCGCTTTGTCCTACTTGACACGATTTTGATATCCAGCCCGCATCAACTGCAGCTCTACTAGCCCCTACGGCAGCATTCAAAACATCAGCCAATTCTTGAATGATCTTAAAGTTTTCTTCACTTCCTATACCCCTTCCACCGGAGACAATAATATCCGCCTCGTCAATGGGTTTTACATCTGTTGATGTTGATTTAAATTTATCGAGAATTTTAGTTTTTAGTTGATCTGGATTTAATTCTACAGGAAATTCAATTACTTCAGGTTGGGTTTTTTCACCTGGTATAGATTTTTCCATTACATTTGGTCTTACAGAGGTAATTTGAGGTTTTTTGTCAGGACAAATTATGTCTACTAGGTAGTTCCCACCATACACAGATCTAGTTCGTACTAATAATCCCTCTTGAATCCTCAAATCAATACAGTCAGCTGTTAACCCTGTTTCCAATGCTCCTGCTACTCTTGGGGCTATATCCCTTCCAATTTTTGTAGCGGGGAACAAGACAATGTTAGGTGTATATTGTTTAATCATATCAATCAAAATTGATGAAAAAGTCTCAGTTAAATACTCCCCTAAAATCTCATTTTCACAAGTATATATTTTATCTAGTTTATGATATGATAAATCTTCATGAAAACGTGAACTATTTTTGTCTATAACAACTGCACAAATTTTATCGTCAGTATTTTCAGCTAATTCTTTCGCTTTACCAAGTAATTCAAAAGTAACTCCACGAATTTCTCCTTTCTTTATTTCAACAAATACCCAGATATCTCTATGATTACCCATATTTAAATCACCTTATCTTTATTTAATAGGTCCATTAACTTTTCCACTGCTACATTTGGTTCATCTGTTATGACGATCCCCTCCTCTCTTTTTGGGGGTGTATATAGTTTTACTATCTTAATTAGTGATCCAGTTGAACCATATTGAGTTGCTTCACCACCTATATCCTCCATATTCCATACGTCATAAGACTTTTTCCGTGCTGCTAATATTTTTGGCAGAGGTGGGATACTAGGCTGAAAGGATGATGGAGGAATTGCTGTAATCACTAAAGGAAGCTCTGATTCTACGAGATTATAACCTTCATCTGTTTGAGCTTTGATTTTTATTTTTCCATTTTGAACACCTTCGACATTTTCAGCATATGTTACCTGTGGTATATTTAACAAAGCAGCTAATTCAGGACCAACTTGACTTGAACCTGTGTCAAAAGTAGAATTCCCACAGAAGATAATTTTATACTCTCCAATCTTATTAATTGCTGTTGCGAGTATTTTGGCTGTTACGAATGTATCAGAATCTTGAAATTTTTCATCATCTAATAGTATACCTCTATCAGCTCCTAAAGCTAAACACCTCATTAAAGTACTTTTTGTTTCAGCATCCCCAATTGATATAGCAATTATTTCATCTCCTTCCTGCTTTATCTTGATGGCTTCTTCTAAAGCAAACTGGTCAAATGGATTAATAATCGTTGAAATACCTGTTTTCATTACCTTATTTGCATTTATATCTAATTTAAGGTCGTTAGTTTCAGGAACTTGTTTAACACACACAATAAATTTCATGATCTCTCTAGAAAGAATGAATAATCTTTTGAAAACTAATATAAAATCTATTAAAAATATAAAAAAAAGTTAATGAAATTATTTATATGATGTCAGTTCTTTTCCAAGAAGTTCTCTAGCTACAATCATTTTCATTACTTCTCGTGTTCCTTCAGCTAATGAAAATGATCTAATAGCTCGCCAAGCAGCTTGGTCAGGACATTCTCGGGAATATCCAAAAGCACCTTGCCACTGGATAACATCATTGATTGCTTCACAAGCCCAATCAGAGGCAAACATTTTAGACATGGCCACAATCTTGCTGGTTTCAAAACGATCACCTATGCCTTCTTGTTCCAAATCTATAGCCCTTAAGGCTTCATAACCTAATCTCTTCAACATTTCCAATTTAGTATAGTGTTCTGCTAATCGGAAGTTTATTTCTTGGAATTTTGCTAAGGGTTTTCCAAAAACAGTTCTTTCTTTCACATAATTCATACCGTTTTCAAGTGATTTTAGGCCAGCAGAAGCACAAATAACAGCAATCAATGCTCGAGCATATTCATATCCCTCATGGATAATATAGAAGCCTTTGTTTTCCTCTCCAAGAATATATTTTTTAGGAATCCTTACATTATCAATTGAAAATCCTCCACAAGAAATTCCTTCCCGACCTAAATCATCTATGTAAGTTGGTGTTATTCCTTCAGCTGTTAAAGGTAAGTAAAATACAGTCATCCCTCTTGAACCTAGTTCTAGTGATTGGTGAGCGATTGTAATGTGTCCTCCTCCACCTTTTACTGCTTCTCTTACACCGCTTATATACATTTTTTCTCCATTAACTATGAATGAATCTCCATCCTTTCTTATTTCCGTTTTTCCACCAACCACATCAGTACCGCCCCCACTTTCGGTTGTAGCAATCCCTAGAAACCAATCTCCTGCACATGTTTTAGGAAATATTTCTTTTTTTGCTTCCTCAGTTCCGTATTTGTTGAGTAAATAACCCCATGCGGCTTGTACTAAATAGAAAACACAAGTTGAACCTGTGCAATCCCCTTTAGCTAATTCTTCAGCTATTACTCCTGCGGTCACTGCATTCAAACCGGATCCACCATATTCTGGATCTGCTGTACAAGTTAGTAAACCTAATTCTGCCATGCCTTTAATTACATCTTTAGGTATTTCCTTGTTTTTTTCCATGTCTAAAGCGATTGGAGCAATTTTTCTTTGGGCAAATTCCTTTACGCTTTCTCGTATTAATTCTTGCTCTTCTGTAAATTCTATCATCTTAATGATACCTACAAATTATTAAGATTTAATATGAATAAAATTCAAGCTTATACTATAAATTTTGCCAATTTACTTAATTTGAGGAAAAATTTAAAAAGGGTTAGAACTTTTATCTTGGATTCTCGTTTTTTACGATAGTAGCTAATCCCATTCCTAAACCTACACACATGCTTGATATAGCATACTCTTTACCTGATTGCTCAAGCTGTTGAATATTTGTACCAATTAGTCGACACCCAGTAGCACCAGTGGGATGCCCAAGAGCAATTGCACCTCCCCAAGGATTAAATCTTTTATCTTCCCAGTCTAATCCTAATTCGGTACAACAAGCATATATAACAGAACTGAAAGCTTCATTTATTTCAATAAAATCCATATCATCAAAAGTCATATTTGCTTTATTCAAGGCTAAAGGCATAGCTTCTATTGGACCGGTCAATTGTAAAACGGGATCTGAGCCAATTACAGCGAAGTTCACTATGGTTGCTCTCGGTTTAAGTCCAATTTCTTCAGCAAGTTCTCTTGTCATCCATAACTGGGCAGCAGCACCATCACTTGTAGGACAACTATTTCCTGCAGTAAGAAAAGCTGTACTTTTTCTACCAGCTATTGTTCTTAAGGTTGCCAATTTTTCCATTGATGTGGCAGGTCTAGGAGTTTCATCCTTTTCGGTTAATACCGAAAGTGATGTATCTTGAGCAATATTTTTCTTCTCATCTAGCGTAGGTTTTCCACTTTCATCAAGTTTAGGACACCAGATAGGCTCAATTTCTTTTCCTCTTTTATCCCATGTAGAACATGCTTTTTTATGAGAAAGAAAAGATAAGCTATCAACATCATTTCTAAAATCCTCTAATGATGCACCGGTTTTTTTCATCCATACTGCACCTATAGTATGAGCAGAAGTTATTTGATCTGCAAATCTGGCATTGTATTCCTTTTGTTTTTCCACAATTTCGGGATGGGATCCTATTTTTTTATTTAGACTTATACTTATAGGCTTGTTCAGTTCTTTATCAAAGATATAAGTATCAGACATAATAGGGTATTTGTTCTGAACTTCCACACCACCACAAATTACCACATCATGTATACCTGATGCAATAGCTTGCCACGCAGACATAACTGCTTGAGCACCACTAGCACACTGTCGATTGATTGAAAAACCTGGAACGCTAACAGGTAGATGAGCAGCTAACGCAGAAGTTCTACCAATGTCTAAAGCACAATCACCAATTTGACTGTTACAAGAAACAATGGAATCTCCTATGATATTTATATCAAAATCATTGCGTTCCATTATTGTGCGATAACAATGAACGACTAAATCATCTCCCCTATGCCTCATAATGGTTCCTCTTCTTTTACCTATAGGGGTTCTTACATAATCAACTAATACCGGTTCACGCTTTGGATCTTTAAAGTACTTTTCATACAAATTTACTGGTTCTGCCATAAATCTTCACTCTTAAAGAAATTTTTAAGGAATTAAATGATCTTTTGTTAATTAATTTTATTTGAGATTTTAGATATAATGTATTTGAACTAACCTAAAAAAAAGGAATAAAAAAAATGTTGAAAGGAATTCATTTTTTATTGACATATACCTGCAATTATGAATGCGATCATTGTTTTTTATATTGTAGTCCCAGTTCTCAAGGAACATTCACGTTAAAGCAAATCAAAGAAGTAATCAATGAGGCTAAAAAAATAGAGTCGGTTGAATGGATTTATTTTGAGGGAGGAGAGCCATTTCTTTATTACCCAATAATGGTGGAAGGCGCAAAATTTGCAAAAAAAAATGGATTTAAAGTAGGGATCGTAACAAATAGTTATTGGGCAACCAGTATTGAAGATGCGAAACTTTGGCTCCAACCGTTTTCAGAATTGGGTATAGATAACTTGAGTGTTAGTGATGATTCATTTCATTATGGAAATGATGAATTGAGTTTATCAAAAATAGCTAAAAAAGCTTCTGAAAACCTCAAGATTCCTACAATAACAATTTGTATTGAGGAACCACAAGTTAAAGCTGAACAAGAAAAAGGAGAACCCGTTATAGGCGGAGGTGCGATGTTCAAGGGAAGAGCAGTCGAAAAATTAACAGGAGGATTACCTAAAAGATCTTGGGAAAAGTTGGTTGAGTGTCCTTATGAAGATTTGAGGGGACTTGGAAGAATCCATGTTGATCCGTTTGGAAATGCGCATATCTGCCAGGGATTAAGCATAGGGAACTTTTGGAAAACTCCTCTTTCGGAATTAATTGAAAATTATAACCCAAACTCACATCCAATATGTAACCCTCTAATCCGTGGGGGTCCTGCAGAGTTAGTAAAAGAATTTAAACTAGACCATGATGATAAATATGTAGATGAGTGTCATCTCTGCTATTCTTGTAGATTAACATTAGTAGAAAAATTTCCTAATGTCTTAGCACCTAAACAAGTGTATGGTTTAGAATAAAAACTATAATTATTCTTATAAAAGAATTCAAATATTCGAAACCTATTATAATTTTAACAAGATAAGATTACTAATTCCTTAAAATACAAAGGTAGAATAAGATGGTCTACATTGATAAGGAGAAGTTAAACGCTCTTTTCAAGTGGTATATGCAAGAAGTAGGAAACAATTTAATCTCTGTTCTTGTTGTAGATAGAGAAGGATTGGTCATTAGCATTTTAACTAGAAATTCAGATAAACTTGAAGAAAAACAATTTATTGGAGCATTTAGTTCGCTTGTTGAGTTGGTACTAAAAAAATTAACTTTAGATTTCGATTTAGGAACATTTGGAGCAGGAACATTTGAAACAGATAAATATCGTTTCATATTTTGCGAATCGGGCGAAAATCATGTCTTAGTTTCGATTCTTCATCCCGTAACATTCATTGATGATGTATTTCCTTATACTTATCTGGTAGCGGATAAAGTTGCTCGAATTGTAGAGGGTGAACTACCCGTGAGTCCTGTAATTCCCAAAATAAGAAGAGATACTGAAGTGGAAAAATTAAAACATAAAATGGATTACTACCAACAAAAACCTCATTCACCACATTATGTCTATAAGTTGAGTTTAATAGGGGATGGAGGTGTGGGAAAAACAAGCATGGCTCAGAGATATGTTCATGGGATTTTTAAAGCAGATTATAAAGCTACAATTGGTACATTTATTTCAAAAAGAGAATGTAATTTTGATGAACTAGGGACATCTGTGAAGTTCATGATTTGGGATCTTGCGGGGCAAAGACAATTTGAACGTTTATGGCCTGATTATTTAACAGATTCTAGAGCAGGAATCATTATGTTTGATATAACAGACAGACAGTCTTTCGAAAACGTGAAAAAATGGTATGATATTATCATAAAAGTCGCTTTTCCAAAAATAATTCTTATTCTAGTTGGAAATAAATCAGATTTAGAGAATGCGAGAGTGGTCTCCACAGAAGAGGGTATGGATTTAGCGAAGGAATTAGGGATATATTACATGGAAACTTCTGCAAAAACCAATGAGAATATCGAGGATGTATTTGAGTGGATAGCACTACAAATTATCAATACGAATATAGAGGAAGCTAAAGATACCTCGTTTGATGATCATATTAAAGAAGGTTCAAAATTTGTAATTTCCAGCCCACAATTAAAACTAATAAATGATTACTTCACTAAGCAATTAGATTATGTTATAGGAAAGAGTGATACTAATGAAATTATAAAATTTCTAGATTTGCTAAACTCAATACAAAAAAACAAATTATAGAAATTGAAATTAAAAAGGTTATTAAGAACATTAGGAACTTAACGTTATCTGTGAAATAGTTTTAGTCTCTATTGTTATGTCATTTTTTTGAAATGGAATAATTTTTACCAAGGGCTTAAAATTTGCTAGATAAAGAGAGATTCCTCGTATTTCTTCTTCATTTAAATGAAATTTTAAAGATGTGTCAAATTTAAAAAAACCAAAATTACCTCGGGATTCTTTTAGTCTCCCTATTTTTTGATTAAACAAATATATTGGAGTTTCTTGATCTCGTGTTAAATTTATATTAGAGATAATTGTACCATTTTTGTAATGTGGTATACCTCCATCTAATATACAATTAATTGTATTATGTGTTGCCTTAACACCATAAAATGGATCAATTAATGTGTACAGTTCATTTTGAAATTTACCTAAAAAGAATTCTGGAAAAACAGAATGAATTTTAATAGAATTTTCTTTAAGACTTCTGCTTTCTTGTCTTAATTCATCTTTTTTATTATTGAATGCTAAGGAAAATGATATCCCACCACTAGCTCTAATAGCATCTTCAGTTGGTCTAATTTCCAGATGTAAATGAGGGCTTGACCAATAAGCAAAATATCCATTTCTAATTGTAGTCCCTAATAAATCACCAATTTCAACTTTTTTGCCAACCTGAATATTATCAGGTCTTACATGTAAGATTTTATAAGTAATATTCGGATCAAGAGGATTTCTAACTAAGATAATATAATCCTTGTCAATCCCATCTTTAAATTTTGGTTTAGGAGCCATCAATGTCTTAACTTTTAAAATTTCCCCAGAAACTGGACTAAGCACCTCATAATTATCAAGGAAAAGAGAATGATAAATATCAATACCAAGAGCATGTTGGTGTGCATAATATGGAGAAGTTCCTATTGTAAAATGACTCGAATGAGGAATTGAAATCTGAATTTCATCCGTTTTTACGATGTCATAAAAATCAGATTTTGTCATAGCATCAACGTAGAGGTTTTAACTATCTGGTTATTAAAGTTAATCAGTTATTATAAAACTGATCTTTAGTTTAATCAAATTAATATCGTAAATTTAATTTCTGAGTTTAATCTATTTGCATTTTAAGAAAAAATGTTGTCTTTTAAAATTCAGTGGATAATTGATTCACTCGAGTCGGGTGATATTATAAAACTTAGGAGAGCTTTATATAATTTTGCCGATGTTAATTCTATTCAGGAATTAGAGATGGAATTAGATAACACAACAGACATTAGATTAGAACATAATTATTATTTAGCGTTATCAGCTTTACTTGAAGTAAAAAGATTTGAACACTTCAAACTATTACTTGATTATTCTGTTGATTTAGATATTTTCATTGATATTTTGAAAATCCCAAATCGTTTTGAGCATCTATTTAATATTCAAATAAATGGGATAAGAGGAGGGCAGATAGGGGATATCTTTAAATCCATTAGAATTTTTAATGATTATAATTTACTTGAAAGAGAAATTCCTGCAGAAAGTCAAATTCTAATAGAACAGATTAAAAGAGATAATTTAATTATAAGTAATTTAAAAGACTTGTTTGGTAAAATCTCAGATTATCTAATCTTTCATGTCTTTGATACAATGTTGAAAAGTATATTGGAATTATTCAGATCCTCAGCCTATACAGAGGAAGGATATGACTTTTTTTATAATGAAGAACAATTGATGAGTTTTTTTAATAATTATACTATCTATGGCTTGAGTGTTGGGAACTTAGGCACAGTTGAAGAATTTCTTAATTCTTACCGCAGGCAATATTCCTTATTAAAAACCCAAAAAAGCAATGGGGATGATAAGTTTATTGAGATTGAATTTAGAAATAGAACTCACTTAGTCTCTATTATTAATCTTGAAAAAAATCTCGATAAATTTATCTCAGCAAAGGAACATTACAATTTTTATAATTTATCGATGGTATTGTTAGGAGGTCTTGGTCCAGAGGGACATGGATTTACATATTCCACGCCTAAAGGAGAAATAATAGAAATCTGTAGTGACCGAAGGGAAACAAGAGCCATTATTATCAAATATAAAGAATTTCTAAAACAGCAATTTCTTTCTAAATTAAAAATTGAGTTAAAAAGTGTAAACATAAGTAAGGATGTGACCAAAAAACTAGTAGAATTCTTATCAAACATTCTAAAACCAAAGGAAATTGTAAATTATTTCAAAGTTAAAACAATTATTAAACAAATCAGTGCATTTTTTTCAGAAATTCAGAATTTTCCTGATTTTCAGGGAAAAGCACCAAAACAGTTGTTAGTAAAAATTACAAAAGCTATCAATGTTATTCTCAGACCAATAGTGATGATAGATCAGTTCAAATGCCGAATGAATCTAATTGAACAGGGTGATATAAGATCTGAGGATATCGCTAAATTAACCAGTTTAAAAGATAAATCTCATTATGATGTTTTACGAGAGAGATTCTTCTTTCAGAACCAAATTAAATGGCTCTTTAAATTATACTCAAAAGAGATCCTAAGCTTTCGAAAGAGAAGAAAAAACAGATTCTGATTAAGGGAACTCATTTTTTAAATTTATTTTTCACAATAGAAATTAAATCTGAAGTTAAAGATAATTTTGTAATTATTTCAATTCAAAATTTAAATATTCAAAAGAGTCAAATTTATTATTCTTTATTTCCTTTTAATCTTGGTACTCGAAAATTTAAGTACTGGAATTGAAAATTAATAATTTGGTTTTAAAATTGGTTAAAGGAACAGTAAAATGGTTTAATAGCCGAAAAGGCTATGGATTTATAAATTCTGAAGAGGGAACCGATATATTTGTTCATTACACCGCATTAAGTGGGAGAGATGACGAATATAAAACCTTGAATGAGGATGACGTTGTAGAGTTTGAAATTGTTGAGGGCCAAAAAGGTCCACAAGCGAGCAACGTTGTTGTGACCGAAAAGGCTCCTCCTAATCCATATAACAGAAGAAGAGGAGATCTTCGCTTTTAGTTTTATGAATCAAATAAGAAATAATTAGGAATAATATAATATAAGAAATTAATAATAATTCGTAAAAATCTATTTTGCAATTGTTATCAACTCTTACTTTTTTTTTATATTTTAGATAAAAATTTAAATGTATATTTCCTAAAAGAATAAAGAGATTATTTTAGAAAAAAAAGTTGCAAAGATTATTTTTGGAAACTTAGTTTTATGGTTGATATAAAAGGATACGTTAGGATCAACCCATCCTTTTTGGGACCAATAATTGTAATCAATTGAACTTGATACTTCTGGATTAGCACGATATTTTTGTTGGATTTTAAATGAAATCAGGGATATTAAGGATGGATGCAAATAGCTCTTATTTTTAATTCCAAAATAAAATTTTTTTGAGGTCTTATGAATATCTCTGCCATATCTCTCATTTAGAGTACTTCTTGAATCATTAGAACTCGATGTCTTAAATCCCCTTGTTCCAATTGTTTTAAAGCCCCAACTATATGTTGCAGCCCCAATAGTATGAATAGTACGCTTCAAACTGGTAGCATTTGTAGTAGCGAGAATTAAACAACACTTATCATAAAATTCTTGCCGATGACAAATGTAGGCTAACCTATCAATTAACGATTTCATCAACGAGCTAACATCTCCTACATATACCGGGCTAGCAAAAATAACTGCATCAGCTTCCTGGATTTTTTGTTTTATTATAGGCAAATCATCCTTATGCGGACAATATTCTTCTCCAATATCCATACAGTTTCTACAGCCCAAACAATATTCAATGGAGTAATCGGCTAAAAATAAAGTTTCAAAGTTTAAGGGTTCATTTTCATTTGCTGAAATTTGTTCTAAAGATTGTTTATATAAAGAGACAATCTTAGATGTATGTCCTTTTTTCCGACCACTGCTTATTATAGCTAAAATCTTAATTATAATCACTTCTTTTTTTTCCTTTTTTAAATGCTCATTAATTTACATAAATTTAACAACACCATATATTTCCGTGTTTAACTTATGTTGATAAAAAGAGAACTAAATTGACAAATATTAGTTACAAATTTACCCCAAATCACAAGAATTAAATAAATTGACCAGTTAATTTGTCAACTACACGGTGTAAAAAAGTATCATTTAAAGATGTAATTTAAGTAAATTTTTTACTAGTCCTTTAAACACAGAATTATATCTCAATGAGTTATTATTGAGTATTGTAAATTATCAGTAAAACTGGTGATTATGCGTGTATAAAGAAGATATTAAGAATACTTCTCAAAATAATGACAATGAAATTATTATACTCTATGACTCCCTCTTTGGAAATACAAAAAAAGTTGTCGGAGCCCTTAGTCGCGGATTAGAAGCAGGAGGATTCCAGGTAGATTCTAGTCCTGTTCAAGGATTCGATATACGCCGATTAAGAAATTATAAGACTATAGCAATTGGTGGACCCACTCATATGCGGGGACTTTCCAAACCAATGAAAAAATTTTTGAGGTCTCTCAGGGAGAATAAAATAGGAAGTAAGAGTGCATTTGCATTTGAAACAAAAGCGTCATATAATATGGCAGGATCTGCGGGAAAGAAGATTATCAAAAATTTGAAAAGAATGAAAATAAGAATAGTATATCCCTTAATTACTGGAATAGTTCTGGCGAGAGAAGGTCCATTGGAGAAGGGTACATTAAATAACATGGAGAAAATTGGATTAGAAATAGCTGAAATGTTAAATTCAAGTTATAAAAATTAAAAAAGGAGTAGATAAAGTTTGGTATATTTGAAAATAAATTTAGGAGGATTAATAAAAAAATCAATTAAATTCTTTTTTATGATAATCTATATCACAATTATTATAGGAATGGTAGCTGGAGGGATTACTGCAGGGATTTGGACGTTAATTCCTGCTGAAGCTTTTGGATGGACAGTCAACAATATTAGTTATTTAGGCTATGCTTCCACTTGTGCGTTTGCACCTTTTAGTTCGTTAATGTTGTTCGCAATGGCATTACTAGGATTAATTCCTCTAGTAAAATTGATAAGGTATCTTAGAAGATTATCAAAAGGATCGAAGTTAATTCAAAAATTCAAATTAATAACAAACAAAGTAAAACTAAACTAATTTATTTTTTTTCTTATTTCTATATTATATGGATGAGATTGACATTCAAATCATTCTACTTTTAATCAACAATTCAAGATTAACTTATCGAGAAATTTCAGACTATTTAGGATTATCAATTAATGCTGTATATAAACGAGTACAAACACTTACGGATTTAAGAATTATAGAAAAATTTACAGCAAGATTGAAGCCTTATGCGATAAATGCGATATACACGTTCATTTTCGGGCAGAGTGAAACGGACAATATAGACAAGATAATACCAGAATTGGGGAACCATGATAATACTTGGCAGGTAATATTATCAAGTAGGAATTATATGTATATTGGGGCAATGCTAGAAAACATTCACCAATTGGATGATTACTCTTCATTTGTTTCCCAAACTGCTGAAATTCAATCTCCACAGATTGGACTTCTCTCAGGTGTTAATTATACAGCTCCTATTCCATATATTGTCCCGAAGTCAGGGGCTACAAACTGGGATAAACTCGATTTAGAAATAATACGATCACTTCATAGAGATTCCCGGAAACCTATATCTGAGATTGCAGAAGATGTTAGTAGCACCGCCAACACAATTCGTAGACGCTTAACTAGATTAGTTGAAGAAGGTATTATTGAATTATCAATTAACTTTAACCCTGAAGAATCCAATGATACATTTGCATTACTTCAAGTAACATTAGATTCTTCTGTAAATAAAACTGAGATGGCCCAAAACTTAAACGAAAAGTTCCACCCAAATCTCTTCTATTGCTGGACTTTCAGTAACTTACCTAACCTTATATTATGTTTTGTATGGTCAAATACTATGAAAGATTTAACAAATTTGGTTGCAACTATCAAAAAAGAAAAAGTTGACTCAATCCTCTTTGATATTCTATATAAAGTATATTATTTTGAGACTTGGAAGGAGAAGAAATTATACAATATATAGAATTTAATGAGCCATAGGAACTAGGTTTCAAAATATAAATAAGAAAAACAATTAAATTTAATTAAATAGTAAAAAAAAGTAGATAATTTAATTATTAAACTGCTATGCAAGATCGAAACGATCTAAGTTCATAACTTTATTCCACACCGCTATAAAGTCGTGTACGAACTTTTCCTGAGAGTCATCGCTACCGTAAACTTCCACCAATGCCCGGAGTTGGGAGTTTGAACCGAAGATGAGGTCAACACGGGTGGCCGTCCACTTGAACTCACCCGTTGCGATATCGTATCCCTCAAATAGGTTTTTATCCTCCGTGGATGCTTTCCAAGTTGTATTCATGTCAAGTAGATTGACGAAGAAGTCATTAGTAAGCGTTTCAGGTCGTTTGGTAAAGACGCCATGCTGTATTTCCCCGTAGCTAGCTTTTAAGACGCGTAAACCACCCACAAGCACCGTCATTTCGGGTGCGGTCAGTGTCAACAATTGCGCTTTGTCAATCATCATTTCCTCAGCTGATACGGCATAGAGAGTCTTTTGGTAATTGCGGAAGCCATCTGCTTTGGGCTCAAGAAAGGAGAAAGAAAGTTCATCTGTTTGTTCCTGCGAGGCATCCATTCTTCCCGGTGTGAAGGGAACGTTGACCTCATAACCAGCGTTCATTGCGGCTTGTTCGATGCCTGCGCAACCACCCAGAACAATCAAATCAGCTAAGGATATCTTCTTCCCGTCGGACTGCGCTCTATTAAATTCAGTCTGAATACTTTCCAGGGACTTGAATACTTTCGCTAACTGGGCAGGTTGATTAACCTCCCAATCCTTTTGTGGTTTCAGACGAATGCGAGCTCCGTTCGCTCCACCGCGCTTATCTGAACCACGGAACGTAGACGCGGACGCCCAAGCAGTTGAGACTAGCTCTGAGATAGATAGACCTGAAGCTAGGATCTTCTCCTTAAGTGATTTAATGTCCTTTTCGTCAACTAGCTTGTGATCGACTGAAGGGATGGGATCCTGCCAGATGAGCTCTTCTTCAGGAACCTCTGGTCCTAAATAACGACTGCGTGGACCCATATCACGGTGAGTCAACTTGAACCATGCTCGAGCAAATGCGTCCGCAAATTCATCCGGATTCTCCATGAAGCGCCGTGAAATGTTTTCGTATTCGGGATCGAACCGAAGAGATAAATCGGTGGTCAACATAGCTGGCGCATGACGTTTTTCTGGGTTGTGGGCATCTGGTATAGTACCAGCACCCGCGTCACCCTTTGGTCTCCACTGATGCGCACCAGCAGGACTCTTCGTTAGTTCCCATTCATAATCGAACAGAATCCTAAAAAAGTTGTTACTCCATTTCGTGGGGGTGGGGGTCCAAGTGACTTCTAGACCGCTGGTGATCGTATCGCCACCTTTGCCTGTACCAAAGTTACTCTTCCAACCAAGTCCCATATCCTCAATGTCAGCCGCTTCAGGTTCAGGTCCTACATGTTTTGCATCACCCGCGCCGTGGCACTTTCCAAATGAATGACCACCTGCAATGAGAGCCACGGTCTCCTCGTCATTCATCGCCATACGCCCGAAAGACTCGCGGATATCTTTCGCTGCCGCTACCGGATCAGGATTACCGTTCGGTCCTTCTGGGTTGACATAAATCAGACCCATCTGTACGGCAGCGAGAGGATTCTCGAGATCTCGATCACCAGTGTAGCGCTCGTCTCCTAGCCATTCTTCCTCGGAACCCCAGTAGATGTCCTTTTCCGGTTCCCAAATGTCCTCACGTCCCCCACCAAATCCGAAAGTTTTGAAACCCATAGATTCAAGAGCGACGTTACCTGCGAGGATCATCAAGTCGGCCCAGGAAATTTTCCGACCATATTTCTTCTTGATCGGCCAGAGCAGTCGGCGTGCCTTGTCAAGATTAGCATTATCAGGCCAACTGTTGAGAGGTGCGAAGCGCTGACTTCCACTACCACCGCCGCCGCGACCATCACCTTGGCGGTAGGTACCAGCGCTATGCCATGCCATACGGATGAACAAAGGTCCATAATGACCGAAATCCGCTGGCCACCAGCTTTGTGAATTTTTCATAAGTACAGCGAGGTCCTTTTTGAGGGCTTTCAAGTCAAGACTATTGAATTCTTTGGCGTAATTGAAACCCTTGCCCATTGGATTAGATTTGGACGAATGTTGGTGTAGAATATCGAGATTCAACTGGTTTGGCCACCAATCTCGGATCGTCATGCCACCACCAGCAGTGGGTCTCTTGTTACTGCCCTTTAATGGGTTTTTCTTATCTTCATTCATAATTTTCACTCCTTTTAATATGAAAATATTGATCTACTTTGAATCAGAAATCAGATTATCAGGTAGATTCCTAAATAATTATTTTTTAGTTTTTAAAAAAGATTATGCTTATATCTTATAGATACACTGAAATATGTATTATTCCGGCGTTTCCTTCATTTCCATGTAGAAGTCCAGTGATTCTGGATTTCGGAGGGCTCCACAATTTGCTGCTGACATCCCAGGAATGATTTTGGTGACTGCAATCTCAACTTTCTTGTTGCTAAAGGTATATGGAAGATGAGTTTAGGCACAGGTCTTGGGCTAGTTTTTTCACGTAGAGTTTGGCGAATTTTTGTTTTTACTTCGTCTGTTAATTCATAACCTTCATTTAATATTTATTGGTATATCGCTATTATTTTTTCCACCTATCGTTTTATAACTAATATTTTTTTTTATTTCATTACTTTTTCATTATTAATTAAATATTTAATTAGATTGTAGAAAATGGATAAAGAAAAGATAATTGAAACAGAAAATCTCATAAAACTCATTAAAACGCTAGAAATTGATGTCTATGGTATTGCCGACATGAATTTATTGAAGGAAATGGACACTGGAATTCACACAGATTTGAATAAATTCATAAAAAAGTTTCCATATGCCATTGTATTAGGTGCTCAATATGGAAAGTTAGGGAAAAAAGCCTCCGGTGGCAAGACCGCATTATTTTTAGAAGAGGCTGCGTTTTCTATAATGGAATATTTAGAAAATAAGGGATATAGGCAGCTTATTATCCATACTGAAGATGAATTTGATCCAATTAATCGGAAAGGGTTTATGTCTCTTAAGATCATAGCAAAAACAGCTGGACTTGGGTGGCAGGGAAGGTCACTATTAATTATTTCTCCAGAATATGGCCCTTTACATCGTTTAATTGCAATTTTAACGGAATTGCCACTTCAAGTAAATCAAGTAATTAATAATGAATGTGGTGATTGCCAAAAATGTATAGAAGCATGTCCTCAGAAAGCACTAACGTTCGTTGCTTTTGAAGATCATCCCTCGTCTAGAGAGGAAGTTTTAGATGTAAAGACTTGTTTAGGAGATAATGGATGTCTGGTATGTCTCTTATCCTGCCCTTGGTTAAAAAAGACTTAATTTCTTTTTCTGTAATATTTATTATCTTAGATTTTTATTTATTATTCAAGCAACCTGTACGCAATAAGCGTAATACTTCTATTTCAGTTTTGTTATCATATTCTTTTCCAATTGAGACATCTAAACCTCGCTCTTTATTATCCAACACATACTGAATAAATTGTGCGACTCCAACCTCCTTTATACACCGAGCAAAGGCCTTGATTTTCGGATCATAATCAGAACTATACATATCTCTATCACAAGGAAATTCTTGGCATTCCCAACACCCATTTAAACTTTTTTTTAAGCAACAACTATGTTGGAAACAGCCTTCTTCATTTAAATATTTACCACAACTATTTGTTGTCGATTTACATCCACCACAAGTATCAGATAAATGGCAGAATTTACATATCAAACCACAATACGCAATACTTTCAATAATCTCTTTTTTTGTATATCTTAAGTTTTCTGGCATTATTTCTTATCCTTTAATAGATCAAAATTTTAAACCTTTTTATCAATTTTTTTAAAAATTTTGGCGATACTCCTTATATGGTTATGATTTGTGCCACAACATCCCCCTAGGATTTTAATATTTGTGTTTAAGTATAAATCTATCATCTTTTCTCCCCAAATGCTAGGGCTTTCAGAATTTGTTTTTTTAAGTGATTCTAATTCTTCAGGACTCTTAGCAGAACCGTTCGCCTGAAGTGCCATAAGTCGAGTTCTTACTACTTCCGTATTGTTAAGTTCATTATTGATTGCACTCCAACAATGAGTAGGATGAACGCAATTCAGCATATAATAGATTGGTTTTGGTGAAACAGAATTATCAATAACCGAAATTGCTTCATTGAGAGATGTGCCATCTAACAATTTTCCATTTGGGCGTATAACAAAACTTATAACATAATCAATATTTGATTCTGCCATTGCTCTAGCCAAACCTAGAGCCTCTGAAGATGCAGGTAAAGTGGATCCAAGTAAGAAATCTACACCCGCCTCAGATAACTTCTTTACTTGAAATTTATGAAACTTATATGCCTCTTCACTTGAAAGAGCTTCTTCTGGATTATAGGCATCCCCTTTACA
>JBHLOF010000155.1:1977-6915 GCA_048940805.1 Promethearchaeota archaeon | reverse complement strand
CCATCCTTTGATATTTTAGTTTTAGAAATGAACTTAGATTACATGTGGTACACATTGGATAACGGACTAACGAATATCCCTCTCATTAGCTTTACGGGAACAATTGATCAAACAGAATGGAACAAGAAAGGAACAGGAATTGTAAGTATTAAATTTTATGCAATGGATGAAGGAGGTAATCTGGGTTTTGCTGAAGTTAATGTGGAAAAAGATATTGATCTTCCGATTATTACAATAAATACGCCCATCATGAATAATTTCTATGGTCCAAATGCCCCCCACTTTGATCTTTCTATCCAAGAACCGAACATTGATTTAATGTGGTATACTCTTGACTTTGGGATCAATAGTGCGTATTTTAATGATTTTACAGGGACAATTGATCAAACAGAATGGGATAAATTTAGTAATGGAACAGTTATAATAAGGTTCTATGTAAGAGATAAAGGCGGTAATGAGGCATATTCTGAAATAATTGTAAAAAAAGACATCTTTGCTCCGGTCATTACTATTATAACTCCAGAAATAGGAGATATCTTCGTTGATTTTCCCCCCATTTATAGTATAACTGTCGATGACCCTAACTTGGATTCAATATGGTTTACACTAGATGAGGGAATAACAAATACCACAATAACAGATCTTACAGGTGTAATTGATCTAAATCCCTGGGAGTCAATCCCAGATGGACATACAACGCTAAAATTCTACGCAATGGATAAAGCAGGTAATATTGGAGAAGATTCAGTAATTATTACAAAACGTTCAACTCCAGATGAAATTCCCCCATTGATCCCAGGGTATGATTTATTTATCGTAATCGGAATTCTTGCTGTAGCCTCTCTAGTATTATATAGAAAATGGTTTAAAAAATAACCTTTATTTTTATATCTTTTTTTTCTTTGGTATTTAAACGCTTACTACAGAATTCAACCAGGCCATTTATCATAGTTAGGTGTACGTTTTTCTAAAGTTGCAAAGACTCCCTCAAGCATATCATCTGCATTGATACAAATTACTTGAGTTTTATTTTCTAACATTGTAGCAGCTTCCAGCGATGGGGCATCAACATTCATATTAATCGCTTCCTTCGTAAACCTTACTCCTAAAGGGCTTTTAGTCAATATCTTTTGAGCAATTTCCAATGCTTCACTCAAGATTTTGTCATCAGGAATAATTCTAGATACGAGACCAATTTTATTCGCTTCTTGAGCCTTAATAATTCTCCCAGTGTACATAAATTCCGTTGCTCTTGATAATCCAATTATCCTTGGCAACCAATAAGAACTCCCGCAATCCGCTCCCGATAACCCAACATTAATAAAAGCATTACAAAATTCAGCACTCTCTCCTGCAATTCTAATATCTGAAGCTAGGGCGAAAGAAAGTCCACCACCATATGCCGCTCCTTTTATTGCGGCAATCACAGGTTGAGGAATTCTCCTGAGCTGCACCATCAACTGGGATAGGAGTTTTTGTACTAAAGCAGCTCGTTTTATCTTGTCTTTTAATTTGAGGTAATCGAACTTCAAAAGATTTTCGGGTATTTTTCGTTTTAAAAGGATTTGACTATCTTTAATATCCAATCCAGAACAAAATGCCCGACCTTCCCCGGTTAATATTATTACCCTAATACGGAGATCTTTTTCTACTTTGTTAAGATAATCCTGCAGATCTTCAATAAATTGGAAATTTATCGCATTCAACCTATTCGGTCTGTTAAACACTATGATGGAAATACCATCTTCACGTTCGTCAATTTTTAATGTTTCATACTTCATCATTTTCCACACTTTCAATTTTATAAAAAATGTCTTATAAAGTGAGGTTAGTAATTAATCCCTCAAAAATATTTTGTTGCTTATTAAAAAACGGAGAAGTTTTTAATAACATATAGTAATTGGAAGCCATTCTCCACTTTAAAAAGGAAAATGTTAATTTTTACTATTCTTTAACCATATCATTCTTAGTAATTCCTCGAAACTGCCCAAAATTCCCTCTCCACTTAGAGCAATCCAAAATTTGACACTTACCGAATCAAAATGAAACGCATCAATTTCTTCCAAAAATGGTTCTACTTTTAACTTGCCTTTTACATCCTGTTTATTAAAAGCAATAATAATCGGAAGATTGTCAATCACTTTATCTCCATATAACAAAAGGAGTTCATCCCATGAAGCTATATTGCGCTCGTATACATCCTTCTGCGAGTCCAACACCATAAAAATACCATCAACCGCTTCCAAGGTAATTGGTCGAGTTATCGCATAGTAATCTTGACCTGTAGTGGCATATACATGGATCTTCGTAATCCAATCACTATTTTGAAATGATAAAGTACCATAATCAAAAAATAGAGTTCTTAAAACCGTGTTCTCGATACACTCTACCGCATCCTTCTTACCAAAATGGGAAAAAAGGGCTAAGACCGCTGTTGTTTTACCAGAAAGAGCTGGACCGTAATATACTACCTTAAGATTTAATGTCTTAGAACTGTGATCAATAATCAAAAAAAATCACCCCTATCAATTCTTAATTTAATTTCGAGTGTGACTATTTAATCTCAAGGAATTTTTCAAAATATTAATATCTTAGTAGTTCAACCGTTCTTCCCCGATTGTAGAAATACTGCCGTGACCTGGATATATTTTGAACTCTTCCGATATTTCAGGGTAATATAATATTTTTCTAATACTCGACATCAAATTTTTATAATTTACAAGTTGCCGTGGAAGTCTACCCCGCAACAATGTGTCACCAGTAAATATTAGTCTGTTATTATAATCGATCAGCATAACGTCACTATCAGTGTGACCTGGTGTTTCAATAACGTGAAGTTCCTCAGTCCCTACTTTGATTACATCGTTTTCTTTAATAAAATTTATATTTTCAAGTCTCCCTTTTCCAAACCCATTGATTAGCAAGGGAATATTATAGTACTCTATGATATCAATGGCACATTGGATATGGTCATGGTGGGGATGAGTGGCTATTAAATAAACCGGTTTATATCCTTTTTTATTAACAAAGTTTACCACGTTGTTAGGATCAATTCCGGGATCGATAATCGCAATTTCTTTAGTGAAATCATCTCCATAAAAATAACAATTAGTTCTAAATCTCCCACTTACTTTTAACTGATCTAAAATAATAGCTATTCACCACTTCATCCGATATTTATAAATAGGAAATGGACTTGTCATATACTTTTTTATTATGAAATTGTAAAATCGAGTAAATATAAAAAAAGGTTTAAGTTGAGAATTAACCTTAAATACAGCCTTATCTAAATATATGATGATTTACTTGTTGTTTAATAAATCATGAGCGAAATTGAGCGAGAAAAAAAGAAACCATCAACTACTAAAATTCTAATTGGTTTTGTGTGTATTGGTATAATAGTTGTAATTATTACCTTATATCTGACTATTATGTTTGCCGTTGAATCTATGATGCCATAGAGTGATAGGCGAAACAATCAATCTCAGCTACAATCAACAGTTACAATTGCAGTCACAAATATCACCCTTTGTCGCAATCGCTAATAAAATAAAACCAATCACCGCTAATGTTATCAAACCGGTCAACCTGCCAAAACTACCACTAAATATCTCAGACATCCCTGATAAAAATATAACCACTGCCGAAAGGAGCATTATAGCTCCTATTATCCCTAAAACTAACCGAATCTTTGCTCCTTCACTCATCCCTGTACTTGTTAAGGAACGACGATGGGTTGATCGAGTCGGTGACCGATAAGATGCCCCCCAAACTTCTGGAAACTCCTTCGATCTAATTTTTGGCTCAAATTTAGGTTTGACTTCAGATTCCCTCTCAGGTTTCACCTCAGACTTTACCTCTGGTTCCATCTCAAATTTCACATCACTAGAACCACACTCCGGACAAAACTGGACATCCTCATAATCCACCATCTCCACGTGTCCGCAAGAGTTACATTCCAACTTATTTCGCATCAGTACTTCACATTTTAAAATGTATTTTCATTCTATTTATTCTAATCATTTTCCAATATAATTCATTGCATATCATTATAAAGCTTCTCATCATTTATACATCCAATTTAATCCGATCTATCTACAACTACGTCATCTTTGCCCATAAAAACGAATATAGTTCTTCAAAAAAGGAGAATTTGACCCATTTCTTTCAATTTTTTTGATGATCTTGTATGATTTTTTAATTGTAATTTTGATATCTAGATTTTCTATTTAGTTAATATTTATTTATAATTTAATATGTTCTTAGTCTTAGATCGTCTTAATCTTGGAGAAAAGTAATAATACAAATATTAAAGGAAAACCTATGATGCCATATAGTGTTAAGCGATTTAATCAATCTCAGCTACAATCAACAGTTACAAATTTCACCTTTCGTCGCAATCGCTAAAAAAATAAACCCAATCACCCCTAACGTTATAACACCCGCCAAACCGCCCAACCCACCAGATCCGCCACCAAAAATTCCTGACATCCCTGACAAAAATATACCCAATGCTGAAAGCAGCATAATAAACCCTATTAAACCTAAAACTAACCGAATCTTGGCACTCTCGCTCATCAATGAACCAGTACCAGAACTATACCCAGAACGTTTTTGTGATGGCTCGTGCTGTGTCCAAGTGTAAACTCGTGTTGGTGGTGATTTTAACTCAACCTCAGATTTCTCTTTAGGCTCTATTTCAGCTTTTACCTCCGATGTAACCTTGGGCTCCGCTTCTGAAGCTACCTCAAACTTTACATCGCTTGAACCACACTCCGGACAAAACTGAACATCCTCATAATCTACCATCTCCGTGTGCCCGCAAGAGTTACATTCCAACTTATTTCGTATCAGTATTTCCCACCTTATGATAAATTATCATCACAAAACATTATAAAGGTTCCCATCTCTTTTACCCCCAATATAATCCGACTTACC
>JBHLOF010000155.1:0-1877 GCA_048940805.1 Promethearchaeota archaeon | reverse complement strand
CACCTTATGATAAATTATCATCACAAAACATTATAAAGGTTCCCATCTCTTTTACCCCCAATATAATCCGACTTACCACCACCTACCCCATCTTTGCCCCATGAATACGAAAAAAGAACTTTCTTGAGTGGGTAGTTCAACTTTTTTTAAATAATGCAATATTATCATTAGCCATAATCCCTTTTACTACAGTAATTGTCAAAGCAATAATAGTAATAGTCCTGTTATCAAAATTATTTTTCCCTATCCAATATAATAGATGTTGCTACTGATGTAAACTCTTTAAAACTTACCCCTAGTTTTCTATCTAATAGTCTTACTAATTTACAACAATCAACAACTAGATCTCGAGACTTCACTTCTTTTGTATAATATCGATAAGGCAATATCCATGAAAACGAGCCAAAAAGCCACAATACTAATGCTAGTGTAATAGAGAGTGATAGCAAATCATATTGAATAAAAAATGACACCAGCAAATTTCCTGTTATTCCTCCTATGTTTAAAACGATCCCACTAAAAGAATTCACAGTACCACATAATTCAGGAACAGTTACATCGGAATACAAAGCAAACTGGTTTCCTGTTGCAAATGATACGAGAAAAAAACCTAAAAATCCTATGAATAAGACCGTATTTTGGTAAAATCCTAATAATAAAAAAATACCCAGCACTGAACCCGTATATGAAATAATAATACGAGCTTTAGCTTTTCCCACTTGGAAGTAAATGTCTCCTAATACTCCCCCAATAATAGCACCAGGAAGAACCCCAAGACCAATTATTGAATGAAACAGGATAGATAATGTCTTACTACCGAGAAGAGAGGTGAGAAAAAATACTCCCCAATTTGCCCAGGTTGATATCGCTATCCCATAGCAGAAAATAGATATTAATATCCCGAGAATGGTCTTTGTTTTTAGTAATGTTCCTAAGCTTGAGAGAGTTAATTTATAATTATATTGTGAATTTTTAACAATCGATTCTGTATTTGAGAAACTATAGCGATCAATTCCATAAACTAGAAAACCAACTATGCATATAATTCCCATTATAAAATTTACCAAAAAGGATAATCTCCACCCTATAAAACCACCAACCAGAATACCTAATCCGTTTCCTAATGCTAAACTGAATTGAAGCATCCCAAACCGTTTCCCTCTCTCTTTCGGGGAGAAAAGTTCGCTTACCATAGTAAATCCAATGGGTAAGAATGCACCATTTGTAAAAGATGCTAAAATTGAAAAAGTTAGAAAGTAAATGTAATTTGTAGAAAATATAAGTAATCCACCGAGAAAAATGGAAATTATATTGGTAATGAGAAATATTTGCTTTTTACCAAAACGCCTTGATAATACTTCACCCCAATATCCGAATATAAGCAGACTTATCGTTCCAACAATTAACCGAAATACAATAAATAATCCAAGACCGAATTGAGTACTCCCTAATAAGTCGCTGAGTAAATTATTAATATTCCCAGGTATAATACCAATGCAAAAATTAAGGGTGAAATACAATCCCAAAATAAATGGAAATATTCTGCGGTTATGCTCTCTCATCTCTTAAATCCTCCATGTTCACTCAAACATCAAAGGGTAAGGATGTTTACTCTTCATTATATGATCTTCTTGAAGAAGAAAGTTGGGTGAATCGCTTTGTCGGACTATTCTTTCCCCACAATTCCATGAATAATCATAATTCTTGACATTAAATAGTTTGCCAAACGGTTTTGAATTATGGTGATAGGAACACCGAAAAATCAAACTCCTTCCATATGAGCGTTCTTCATCGCATACCGGACAAATTAATGACAAAATATCACTTCCATTTGTTTATAAGCTATTATTCAAGGGCTTATATAAAGAAAAAAATTT
>JBHLOF010000048.1:0-30211 GCA_048940805.1 Promethearchaeota archaeon | reverse complement strand
TGTAGAAATTGTCATCAGTTTCTATTTTTACAACATGCATTATCTTTTCTTTTGATTTAATTAAAGAGACTATCTTCGCCCAAGGCAAATCAAATCGAAATCCAGCACTATCCTTGAATAGGGAACGAAATTGACCAATTTGACCTATAAATTCTAATCCATTAGTTGTAATGTTAATCGAAACGTAATGGACGTCTGATCTCTGAACCATCTTGATATTTCCTATCGTGAAAAATCCCTCTGCTTGATATAATAATGACATTTTGATTCCCAATTTTAATCTTTAGTATTAAATATTTTATTCCTATATTAAATCTTTTCTATAATTAAAAAATGATTATAGAGATTTTAGCTCATATTTCTGTGATATTGGAACGGAAAAGTAAATTCAGCGTCTGATTTCAATGAAAAAACCTTTGAAATTAATCAGGAAATAATTCTAGAATGTTTTTCCCCTTCCAGCCAAACATTGATTTTACTGCATTGGCAAATTCAATGTATATTCTTTCTTTTTTAACATTCAAATGTTGTTCTGCAAAATCACATAATGATTCAGATAAATCACTTGTTTTTGACTCAGGTAATCCAACACTCTTTAGTTCCATAAATATGGTAGGTTCATTTGTCCCTCCAAACACCATCTTTGTAGCAGTCTCAAGTGCGACCATAATCATACTTTCAGGTTTACCTAATTCTTTTGCTACTAGTTTTGAGATTTTATCCATTATTTTTACTTTTTTTTCTTCATCAAAATCTTGATTTATTTGTATTTTTAGGTATGGTATGCTTATAGCACCTCTTATTTTTATATAAAGAAGATTTTATCCAATTGTATCGGATTCTAGAATGCATTATTTCTATTCTTTTAAAGTTTTTACTTTTTAAATTTCCACCAAAATTGGAATGGATGGGTAAATTCAGCGTCTGATTTCAATGAAAATTAAGTGAAAAAGTTGCAAAGCTTTAAAAGTTTAATTATATAAATATATGACAAATCCATTGATATGTAAAATGTGAATGGTTGTATGAGATTTAGTAGTCTATCAATGACAAGTACCACACATTTAAGGTGTAAAGTTGGTGTACTGGCTGCATTCCTTGCTCATCCAAAGTATCAGTCAAGTGAAGACCTTATCCGTGAAACAAAGAAATATGTTTTAGGCCATCATGCAAAATGGGCTTATGCATTTCATCTACCTAAAGAGGAAGCATTAGAAGTACTATCTAAGTGCCTTCCAGAGATATCTCGCAGACAACAATCAACAGGGATGTGGAAACAGAAAAATGCTGAAATATATACCTATGGAATTTTAAGAGCCTTGAAACATGCCGAACTTCTCAATCAAGATAGCTTTCATTATGATTTATACCAAGGATTTCGAGAGAAAACCGATCTTATCAGCACTCTTGTAAGAAGAAATATCATGAACGAAACTACTAACGAGGAGAATGTCGTTGCAGAATTGTTTTCCACTCAAAGAAAGAATGGCTCTTGGTTTAATAGTCTATCTGCAACCTGCTTTCAACTACAAACCTTGATAGAATTAGGTATTGATGCAAAGCATGAATCAGTTTCCATGGCTATTAGATGGCTTTTTGAACAGTTTTATGAAAAATTTGAAGGAGGAGCGAGGACTTGGAGATTTAATTTCGAGAATATTTTTCTTACGGGTAACTATGCCGATGAACAGGATGGTTTTCAACGAGTTGCCCCAGAACACGGCAAAATGGTTTGTATTAGTTCTTTACAATCCGGTTCGGGTAGTTCTATTATCGGGAATCCCGCAATAACCACTGCGATAGCACTCTATACATTGACTAAGTTAGGATATGGAACTGATAAAAGAATATTAGATGCATATGAAAATCTATATAATATTCGAGGTTTTTCAGAGAGCAAAGGAGAAATCAATGAATATTCTTGGTGTGTGGCTATTTATAAACCTAACTCTGTACATTATAATCTAAATAGAACAGGTATTAGTTTCGAGGAATATTTGCAAATAGTGAAAGAAAGAAAAACTAAAAAAAAATCTTGAATCGAGATTATAGTACGCAAGGCTTAAAAGGGAAAGCTACTTCCTTTTTTTAAATTCAATGAAAATAAAATACTCCACAAATGATTTTTTTACGCTCTGAGAAAATAACTAAAGCAAAAAATTTAATTGATAATGGAGAATTTGAAGAAGCTCTTGAATATTTGAATGATTTGGAACAAAAAGAAGCTTTAACGCTTGAAGCAAGATTAAATATTCAAGGCATTAAAAGCTATCTCTTTCTTATTATTGGAAATTTCAAATTAGCACTTCAGACCGCTGAAGCCCTCTACCAAACGAGCCAAGAATTTAATAAGGTTATCTTTTCCTTTTATGCGATTTTCGTCAAATTCTTTGTGTTTTATACAATTGGTAGTTTTGAAGAAGCTACTAAGAATGGTGTACTGCTTTTTAGGCTTTTTAATTCAATTCCTGGGAATGATTTATCAACTTATCCACAACTAGAAGCGGATATGGATGCTATTTATGGCGTGAGAGACTTTAGTCTTGGTAAATATGACCAGAGCCTAGAATATTTGGATAAATGTCTAGCATATTATGAAAAAAATGATCGTCTTTCATTCATGATTCCTCTCGTGTTGTATTCTAAGGGTTGGGTTAATTTTTTCAAAGGAGAATTAAATCTCGCGCTACAATGTGGTGAAAGAGGTATATCATTAATTTCGAAGCCATATTATCACGATCCTCTTTATTGGAAAGCAGAAATTTACCGCCTTATAGGATCAATATATTTCCTTAAAGGAGATTTGGACCGTGCGTTAGAATATCAAATAGGTAATCTTGAGATTTATAAAAAATTTGAAGGAGAATACTTCAATCCTACTTGGTGGACAAATGCATACTATGTAATTATACGCACTTTTCTTCTCAAAAGAGAAAATGATGAGGTGCAACGTTATTTCCACGAATTTAAACTTTTTAAAGAAAAATATGAGTCTAGGGCTGATTTAGACTATATGTATCAGGTAACTGCTGCTTTAATTTTGAAATCAAGTGGTAGAATGCGTGATCGTGTCGAAGCAGAAACTATTTTAAAAAATCTTATAGAAAAAGGTGAACATGGTCTTACTTACATGGCCTTAATTAATTTATGTGATATCTATTTCCAAGAATTTCAGTTAACCAATCAGATGGATATATTGGATGACATACATCCGCTTATAGATCATTTACAGAGATATGCGATAAGGTATAGATCCTACAGACATTTAACTAACGTAAAACTTTTTCAGGCAAAATTAGCTTTACTTCAGATCAATTTAGTGGAAGCGAGAAGATTGTTAACTGAAGCACAACAAATTGCAGATGAACATGGTCTGCAATTATTGGCAAATGAGATCTCGAGAGAGCATGACAAGTTATTAGAAGAATTAAAGCTTTGGGAATCGTTTAAGAAAACCCAAGCATCGATGGAAGAGCGCCTCAAGTTAGCGTCTTTTGAGGGTGTCCTTGAACGTTTGCAAGATAGGGGGGTAATTGAAGCTCCAGAGTTAGAAGATGAAGAACCTATCTTGCTTCTTATTATGGACAGTAGCGGAGTTACATATTTCAACTATCCTTTTCTGCCAGACTGGGATTATAGCGACCTTTTTAGCGCCTTCATGTCTGCATTTAACACCTTTAGTGATGAGATCTTTTCGAAGTCCATTGATCGTATAAAAATCGGAGAAAATACCATCTTGATAAACCCAATTGAACCGTTTCTAACGTGTTATGTCATCAAGGGAAAATCTTACCCCGCACTTCAGAAGTTAACGCGATTTTCCGAAGCTATAAGAGCTAATTCGGAGATTTGGCAAACCCTCAATAAGTCGGTTAAAACCAGCGAGATGTTGGAAATTGATAAACCCCCTGCACTCAAAACTGTTATCGATGAGATTTTCTAATTTCTGTCCCAATTTTCTGTTACATATGGATGGAATGGTAAATTCCGAGTCTGATACAATGAAAATTTCTTTGAAAAATCTATCTTCATTTGTGCATAGAGGACATCTACAAATAGATTTTTTGGCATTTTTGCAAAAATCCTTGCATCTTTTTATAGGATTATTATCAGGATATTCATATCTGCAATAAGATACTACATCTATCTTTATCTCTGAGATTCGATTAAGAGGGGAATATTAAACCATCTAAATTCTATTTTGTTTGATGTAATGTTTAAAAATAAATATTAGAATCATTATTTTATTCTTAGTATAAGAATAGTGTGTGTGGTGGTATGACTCATTTTAAATTAGTTTCAGGAATTGATTGCGGAATAGACAAATCTGTGTGCGAAAATGGATACCCTGACAATTGTTTTAATTGCTTGTCGAAAAGATTTAGCGAAGCAAATATATTTATAGATATTTATGAGGTGGTAGAGCAGCAATCTGAACAAAAAAGAAGAGAAATGCTCTATAAACATATTTGGAGAAAATACCAAGATATTTTAAGTATAAGACATGTAATTATTTTATCTAAGGGTGGAGTACCGGCATTCAATATGGCTGTAGGTGATCTACCTATTGATCCTTCGTTGATAGCAGGATTTATTCAAGCAAATGTAGTCTTCTCAGGGGAAGAATTAACCTTAATTGATAAAATTAATCCAGAAAAGAATTTTTATGAGTTTGAGTATAAAAATTTTCATCTTTTGCTAAAGGTCGGAACTTTGTGTACACCATGTTTAATTCTTGACAGGCGAGCTTCTGGTAATTTGAGGGAATCGCTATCGAATTTCGCGGACATTCTTGAGGGGGATTATGAAGATGAATTACAAGAATTTGACAAAACCGGGGATATAAACATATTAACTCCTGTAAAAAACTTAGTGGAAAAACTATTTGAAGTAACTATAATATATCCGCTTACTCTTTCTACTCAAATTCCACCTGATTTATTTGAAAATCTTACACCTATTCAAAAAGCCGTGTATGAAACTTGTAAAGATCTGTTAAAAGATGAGGATTTTTTTTTCATCTTAAATCTTATTAATACAACATCAAAATTATTAGGCGTGATATCGAAGGAAGAAATTCTCTGGAACATTTACCAAATGATAAGAGAAGATGTTATTATTTGGGCAGATCTTGAATTTCAAAGGAAAGAGTTAGAATCAAAAGAAGAAGATATACAAAAAAGAGAATATGTCATTCAAAAAATCATGGAGATAAAAGATTTGGATGAGATTATTTTTGAATGTCAGGATATGAATGAAGATACTGCGATGAAAAAAGTCAAATCTTTATTAAAAAAAGGAGAAATTGCTGAAAAAGATGCTGCTTATCAAGAAGCGTTAAATGAATATAATAAAGCACTCACATATACAAAAGAATTCAATATGGAAAGGATGATTGGCAAAATCTCGTTTAAAATTTTGGAAATTATAAAATTAAATAAAGAAGTTGAATTGAATTTTGCTTTAGAGCAAGCATCCAAATCTGAAAAGAGGAAAGATTATGTAGTTGCACTGAAATACTTATTTCAAATAAAGGAAGACCTAATTAGTCAAGATGAGGATGATAAGCGAGATAAACAACTTCAGAGAATAAATTCTCATATTAAAAAATTGCAAAATTATTTCATAACAAGTGAGAATAATTAAAAGAACTAAACTTTTTTATTGAATTATCTCTCCAAGTAAATCAATCTTAAAGCTTATCATTCTGCTATTTGTTTAAGAGAAATGACTATTTGGCTAAACATTATCCATTCTATTTGAATAAAAAATTTCATGAATGGGAAATTCAGTGTCTGATTTCAATGAAAATTAAATTAAAAGATATTTAAGAATTCTCTGGAGAAATAAGATATTATCTCCTTTATGAATTAGCCCAAATTCTGGAAAAATTGAATCCTTATCAGCAATAAACCCAGAATCTGCTAATATTACGACTCGACCTTTAATAATTTCATTATAATTAAATATTTAAAATGAGAATAACATACAAAATTAAAATTGAAAAGATATTTTAAAAAAGTGAAGAGAAATGGATTTCAAAATTATTTATAATGATAATAAGAGCACGCAGATTGAACAAGCAATTAAGATGTTGGCGAGTTGGATCGGAGAAGCAGTTCCCATTTCAAATAACACTTTTATCTTTCTTACAATACAAAATAATTCAAAAAAAATTGAAAAATTAAATTTGAATGAAGCGAATAATCTGAAAAAAATTGATGATTTTTTAATTTATAGGGACAATAGAAATATTCAAAACACAGAAACCCAGATTTATATTTTAGCCATAGGAGATCGAGGTCTTGCAAATGGACTATATCACCTTTATATGAAATTAAAGGAACAGCAAACACAAAATCCTTTTTCGATTAATTGGAATGTTTTTGAGAGTCCGTTCTTTGAAATGCGTTGTATGATGGTAAATATGTCTTATGGATTAGATGATCTTTCTACTGAAAATTGGACGCTTTCACAGTGGAAAAGATACTTTAATAGGCTTCGATCGTTTAATTACACTTCAATTATGTTTATAATGACTTCGTTTGTAATTTATCATCCTGATTATGAAGAATTGGAAAAAAATTCATGGAGATATGATGTTTACGATAAATTATTTAAATATGCAGAGGAGATAGGTCTTGAAATTATTTTATTTCATGTTTTTAATGCACTTCCCACCGAATTATGGATTAAATTTCCAGATATTAGAGCAGAAATCTTTCTTTATCAAGGTATTACCCATTGTACCCAAAAAGGAAAAAATGTTGGAGACAAGCTCCTTAATTACACACTTAAAAGATTTAAAAACGTCTCGAGTCATGCATTAATTACATTCGAAGCTGGTGGATGCAATTGTGAATATTGTAGAAACAATCTTGCAGATCTGATTGTTGAATATTTAAATTTTATTAAGGAAAACGGAAATTCAGAACGCCTCTTTTTTATGACTTGGTTTGCGAATGTTAAAGAATATTTTGACATACCACCCATAAAGGGGCTTCGTGATCAATTATTTTCGAAAATTCCAAAAGAAGTTAAAATTTTAGACATAACTCGAAAAACATTAAAAATGGCTATAGATCAAGGTTATGAGGTATATGATTTTGTATTTTTACTTGATCCCGAAGGTGGTGTGGAAAGTCAATTGATTTTTCCAAAACCTCATATAAATTTGTTAAAAGAACGAATATCAGATTCAATTCGAGCATTAGGGTCAAATTTGAAAGGTATGGTAGGATACAGAGTATTGCCTAAAACGCGTTTTATTGATGATTATGCTTTTTGCAGATATCTTTGGAATCCTGAAATAGCAGGTAAAGATATCATCAGTGAAGTTGCCGGTTTACTCGCATCTTCAATAAATGAAAAACAGAGCATTATTAATGCAATTCAATTACTTGAAGATTTTTGGACAAGTTTTGATGGTAATAAATTAAAGGAAAGCAATAAAATTCTAGAGGTGGTAGTGAAGCAACAAAATGAGGTACCAGAACCATTGAAAAGTATTCAAGAAGCGACAAAAATTTTATATCTACTTTTTCACTATTCTTCTGTTGACTCTGAAAGACTTAAAGATAGAATAGTCCATAAAATTTTTCAATCTATGAGAGAAATGGATACATTTCAATGCTACACTTCCTATAATTTTTGGGATTTCAGGTCATTTGAAATGATAAAACAACGTATTGGATGGTGGACAGATTCAGGGATCGGACTTTTTGATCCAAAATCCTACCCATGGAATAGTCATCTAAAAGGAAAGTATAATCTAGTAGACACCAAAGAAGATGCATTTCTTTGGATGAAGGGCAAGGAATAGCAACTACAATATCAGGCTTAAAATGGATCTAAAGTCTAATATTTTTCTAAACTTTGAGTAGAATTTCCTTTACAAATTATTTATAATTGCGTTTGGCAATATTTAGTAGATTTTAAAGATAAAAATGGTATTATTTAAAATAATTATTTGTTTAATAGGGGACTCATACTTTTCACAATGCTTTCTATTTCGGTATCAAAAGTTTTAATCTGGTTGACAAAAATATTGTTTACTTCAAGTAATTGTGATATAACAAATTCAGGAGATTTAATGATTTCTTTAACGAGCTTCACAGCTTCATTTAAAACTTGACCTCTATCGACCAATTTATTAATTATGTTTAATCGATACGCTTCTTCTGCAGATATGAAAGTTTCACTAGTAGCAGTATTTAAGGTAATTTCAAGTGCTTTACCTCGACCTACTAGCATTAGATAAGGAAAAAAAAGCGGACATGCTCCAAATCTGATTTCAGGGTGCCCAAACAGAGTACCTTTTGAGGCAACTCGGAGGTGACAAATAACAGCAAGGTCAAATCCTCCTGCTAAAGCATAACCGTTTATAGCGGCTATTAGCAATTTCGGAAATTCAAAAATAGTCTGATGAAATAAATGATTAGAGTCTATAAAATCTTGGTAATTACCAGTTCCTTGAATAACTGCTTGCACTTCATCTCTATCAAATCCAGCAGTAAAAATTTCTTCTCCTCCATATATTATAACTGCTCTTATTCTCTTTTCTTCTTTCAGTAATTCTAGGGCATCGATAATTTCAGTTCTCATTATTTCATTCATCGCATTTTTTTTATCGGGACGATTAAGTTGAAGAATTCCTATTTTTCCTTTTCTCTCAACACTTAAAAACTGATATTCTTTATTTTCCAATTTAATCAACTCATTTTTTTATTTTTATTTAAATAGGATTTAGATGACTATATTTAAATTTCTCCTCTTTTTCTATTTTAGATTTGACTTTTCAAAGAATTTCTTAATGTAATATAAAATCGTCTTTTATTTTCGAAATTAAAATATTTCCCAATTATCTGAAGAATCACTTAAATAATGCAGAAAAGGTAAAATCAGTGTCTAATAGAATTGACAAAGTTATAATTAGTTATTTAAATTAAATACTACTTTTTTTTCCTTTTCATTTAATTATCGGTATTTGTAATGAAAGGTTTATTAATAATTGAGTTCATTTTTTGAATAAATTACATACTGAAAAATGGAGTGAGAAAAAATATGGATGAAAAGCTCAAGGAATCCCTGAAAGGAGGAATACTTGGTGCCATTATAGGTTTTATAATAAGTTTTTTAATATCATTGTTTTTAATACCTTTTCCTGATTCACCATTTGCAAATGCTTTGAATAACGGTATTAGCGGTCTTATTTCAGGGTTCATGGGAGGTTTTATGGGAATTATAATGTATTTTATAATGAAAAAAAAGAACGATTAATTTGATACAAACATTTAGACACATAATACCGAAAATTAGAGGATGTCGTTCCTCTAATAAAATGTATACTCTATCACTTCCTGAACTGGTCAATGAGGAGTCAATATTACTCCTTAATATAGATCGCAGCTGAGCAACCTATGTTAACCACCCATTTATAGCAAAATGGGATTACAGTTAACTTTTTAATTCGTCTATCCCTGTGTATCTTCCAACTCAGGGACCTGGTTGACAGTTATTTTGCTATTTTTTGGTTTCCTTAAGTGCAAAAGCAAGAATGAGTGATCAATATGTACTATTGTGCGATTTAAAGCGATATAGACGCATAAAAAGAAGGCTTTAAAGTTATAGAGGATCAAGCCAAGCAATTCTAAACACATCGTCATCTGAAATTAATTTACTCAAGATCTTATGGTCGATTTGATTGTAATAAACAGGCTCCAATAGTCCCAGGTCTATAGGGTAAAGCCGCACTATACGTTTTTGTAGGGATACATCGCTCTTAATTAAATTTGCTAATTGAGTGTATTTATAAACTCGAAGGTAAGGATTCACGCTTATTTTTGTCGGATGATGATTTTTAAAAAATTCAATCATGGTTTTAATTGACTCAAGCGATTCATATGGATATCCTATGTACAAGTCAATTATCAACTCGATTTGGTACTTTTCGCAATAATTAATTATTTTCTCTAAATCGTCGTAGGAATAATTATTCAATTCTTGAATCTTTCTTTCACTGAACACAATAATACTCACCGAGTAAGCATTACACTTTTGCATTATTTTGAATAAATTTTCGTTATAAGGATAAGGTTTCATGAATAGCTTCCAATCTATAGGGAGAGATTCCTCAATCATAGCTCTACAAACTTTGATTGAAAAATTTAAGTCAGTATTAAATTCGCTATCACATAATTGAAAATGAACATGCCCATCATCGGCAAGACATTTAATTTCCTCGATTATAGATGAGATTTTCTTGTACCAGGTTTGTGTGCTTGCAAAAATGCAGAATGGACACCTACCTGAACAACCTTTATGCGTTTCAAATCCAACAATCTCTTCTCCTGACAAATATTTTGAATAATTAATTTTTTTTCCACGAAAATGAGTTAATTCATCATCAATACCATATTGCCAACCATTATAAATCTGGTGTTTTAATTTTTGAGATTGGAGTAATTCTAAGAAGAAAGGGAAAATAATTTCCCCTGGACCGATGATGCCATAGTCCGCCTCGAGGTAATTTAGGATTTCATTAGGCATAGCCGAAAATCCTGAACCTCCTAAGACTATTGGGATATTGAGTTTCTTAACGCATTGAATTAAAGGTCTTATTGAAGGTAGAAAAAACTCACTTTTAAAATAATTTATTGAGTCGATGTTGCGTATTGTAAAACCTACAAGATCGTATGATCTTCCTAACAGTATTTTATTCAACTCTTTTTCCGGAGAATCGGAAAAACATAAATCTAATATTTCAACATTGTGGTTGTGCTTCTCCAGCACACTTACAAGATATTCTAAGCCAAAAGGGACTACTGGGGGATCTTTAAACCTATTTGGATTCACTAGCAATATATTAAGTCCCATTATCCTTCAATTTAAATATTTTTTAATGGGTATTCATCAAAGAATACTGAATTCAATCTTTTTTATAGTTTTTTCATTAATCAATTTTAAAGGTTAAATACGAAGTATTTTATTTACAAGAATAAAAGTACTTCCACTAATCCTTAGGCCCATTGATACTATTTAAGGGTTTAGAAACTGATCTTCGCAAATATAAAAAAACTTGTGTAAAGAATTATTATTATATATTTTTTAATCTTAAATATATCCAGAGGATAGGAAAAATCCATGATTCAATTTAGAAGTACAATAAAATGGAAGAAAATGAAGAGAGAATATTAACAGGAATCGCATTAATTTTAGTAGGGGTAATGGTGATAATAAATTTTTTACCTCCATTTATTTACATGTTAGGAGAGCCATTTAGCCTTGGAACGCTGCGGTTAATAGAATTTTGGTTATTAGGAATAGTATTCACCCTTACTGGAATTTTTACTATAGTAAAATTGAGAACTAATAAAGGAAAAATAGTATTAGGGGTGATCTCATCCATTATGGGTGGGATATTTGTTGTAGGGACCTTAATTACAATTATTTTATTATTGAGAAGCTTCTGGGGGACTCAATACGGCTCTCTTTTTTGGATTGAAGTACCAGTATGGGCGACCTTTTTAACAGCAGGAACGGTTTTAATTGTACACGGGCAGTTCCTAATCATAAAACAGCAAAAAAACATAAAAGTTGTTAGAGATATAATATTTTTTTCGATAGGAATAACGATAATCATATGGGTGCCTCGTCTTTTTTACTTGCTTTTGATCTCTACAACATCAATCCCTTTTTTTGGTTGGGCAATTTATATTGATGTTTTCATAGTAGGCATTGTAACCCTAATAATTTGTTATTTTATTGTAAAACCTATTAAAAAGGAGAAAACTAAATTGCTGATGGGAATTATTTCAATCATTATCGGTGGAGTAATCATAGTTCTCTCGATTTTGGGAATTGTGAGTTTTTCAATATATTTGGGAGGAATGGATGGAGGGGGAATTGCATGAGTATAATGGACTTAAGGTTTTTTTTTGTGGTGTTTATTATTTTTGGGTTTGTTTTAATAATTTATGGGATTAGGATGATCAGGAATAGAAAGAATGGGAAATTAGGAATAAGAGAAAAGGAGAAATGAAACCAAGTTATGGAAAAATCCAGAATTCATTATTTAAACTTATTTTGCTTGATAAATTTAGTGTTTGAATTTGATTTTGAAAAAAATGGGAATAAATCGAGAATCAAAACCTCAGAAAACCTTAGAGTGAAAAAGTTTGAGAAAAGGTAAGCTTGATGTTAATAAGAAATTGAAAATGAAATGGGATATTCTTCTTGGTTTGATAATATTTGGGCTTAGTTTGAATTATATTCTTCTAATATCGAATGTAAAGTGGCATTTAGTTTATATTAACAGTGATGTTAATTGGTGTATTGGTGAAAAACTCTTAATCGGTGGTATTGAGTATCTGGTATTTTTTCAAATTTCACGTTTAATCCAGTTTGTAATTTCAAGTTTAAATTTGATATTCATTGGCATCTATTCACGTTTACGTGGGAACTATAAGAGACCTCTTTTAACAATATACAGTATTACCATCCCAATCTTGATTATTTATTACCTTTATGGATCGGTAATTGGGGGCTGCATTACATGATTTGAAGGGTAACTGAACATACTCTTGTCGGACTGGATAAGTCAAGTTTTTTACTAGAATTTTCAACCGGGACAAAACATACATTTCCCCAGCCTTACCTTCGGTATTTGCGTCAAAATTCCATCAAAAATATATATTTTTTAATCCCTAAAAGTAAGCAGTGGATAGATGATTTGTTGATGAGTTCTCAACGATTTGATTTTTCTGAAAATTTTTCTTTGTTCTTCATTTCTTGAACCAATATAGCAAAATTTTTGGCTACATCCTCTGTTCTGGAAAATAATGGAATATTATACTTACCACATAAGCGCATCATTTCCAAAGATGCCTCACTTTCCATCACTGAATAAAGGAAAACGGGTTTCGGATATTTTGCTATTCGTTCAAACATTGGTGCCATAAAATCCATTGATCCTCTCGGACCACCAGGCATTGAGGTTAACAATCCTTCGATATTGGGTTCTTCTATAACGGCTTTTTCAATTGCTTCCATAACATTTCCAGAAGAACCCATCATACGAAAAGGATTCCTGTCATTTTTATTTGTATTATTTTTTTCAGTTGACTTACTAGCAGTATCTTTAGCTTTTTTAGCTGCATCCATCATTGCTTTCTCCATTGTAGGCCATGAATCAACGAGAGCAAATCGGTTTGGAGGCATCCATTCAGGGAATACACTTTTAAGAGTGTTATAACTATTTTCACCGAATTCAGGGAATTTTAAGCCGTATTTTGTGGCAATATCTCCCATTACAGTACCCATCCCACCACTCCCAACGACAAGAGCGACATTTCCTTTCGTTGGGAACTTTTTGCCCGATTTATACATCATAGAAAAGGTCCTTAGAAATTGGAACATCTCAAAAAAATTTTCTGCTTGAATAACTCCTGCTTGTTTTATAATGGCATCAATCAATCTTTCGTTTTCAGCTAGAGCACCAGTGTGACTCGAAGCTGCTTTCATCCCTTGGCTTGTTTTTCCGCCTTTTACAACGATAATTGTTTTGTTGGGTAATGTTTTTGCTTTTCTACATAAAGAAATGAATTTTCTGGGTTCTTTAAATGACTCTAAATATATGGCAATGACATTTACAGTGTCATCTTCTAAAATATATTCCAGAAATTCATTTTCTCCTAAATCCATCTTGTTTCCAATTGAAACAATGTACCTAAATCCTAGATTTGGATATTGACTGAAAATAAGTGGTGCGATTCCACCGTTCAAAAAACCACTTTGAGTAATGATCGCAGCATTCCCTCTTTTGTAATTCGTCATTATAAATTGCCCTGTGAAGAATCCTCCTTTCTTGTCTTCATCATCATAATCCCCATCAAATCGGCTGATTCCCATACAGTTAGGGCCAACAATGCGTAACTTGGAGAAATTTTCTGTAATTGACGCAATATTATCCCTCAATTTTAATCCTTCTTTTCCTACTTCCTCAAACCCAGCGCTTTGTATTATCGCTGCTTTTATTCCTTTCTTGACACAGTCTTTAATTGTGTCAGTTACGATACGATTGTTAACATAAAAAACGGCAAGATCAACGTCCCCTTCAATATCTAAAACAGATTTATAAAATTTGAAACCACATACTTCATCTTCTTTACTATAGTTTGGATTAACTGGATAAATCTGGCCTTCATAGCCGTTTCTGTATAGATTATTTACTATACGATTCCCACCTTTCATAGGAACCTTTGATGCACCGATGACTGCGACTGATTTTGGATTATAAAATAAATCAACAATCTCAATAGCTGAATTAATCATTTTTTCCATCAAATCTTAAATAATAGTACAGTAAATTAGCTTTTCAATAATTTATATTGTTTAAAATATTAGACCATTTATGATTTTTTCTAAGAGATAGAAGCCAAGATAAAATCAAAGTCTAGAAAATATAATTCCGATTTTTTATAAGAAGATATAATTCATTAGTTAATTCCGTAAATTCAGATTCTCCAGGCAAAAGAACATAAACTTTATCAGAAATTTCTTCGATATTATATCCTTCTTTTTGGAGATTCATTTTTCGTAATTTGAAATTACCGGTAGTCTCAAGTCGATTTGTTTGGATTCGGATAAAGAGGGGTATTGCATATTTTGGTAGGTTTTCAGATAGAAAATGGGAAAATTTTGAAATATTAAAACCAAGAGTCTCATTAATCCTGACTGCTGCCATACCTGCTCTTCCTTCAGCATTTGGAAGTTCAACACCAAAGACATTACTCCCAAGAATCGATGGATGTGAATTTAATATTGATTCGACCTCTGTTGTCGATACATTTTCTCCTTTCCATCGAAATGTATTTCCCAATCTATCAACAAAAGACACCCAGTTATCTTCGTGGAGTTTTAGTAGATCCCCCGTGTAGAAGTAAAGATCATCCTGTTCAAATACATTTCTAAGTAATTTTTTTTCTGTTTCTTCTTGGTATTTATATCCTGTAAAATATGGTTCCATTTTCAAATTTACTAATGCTATTCCTTCTTCCTCAGGTTTACATGGTATAAGAAAACCTTCTTGATTCTTATAAAATTCTTCGGTGTTTCTATTGTATTTTGCGAGGATAACTGTGGGTGAAGTAAGTCTTCCAACCATACCAGGGACGTCATCAAGGTTTATATATCCTCCTACTTCCGTTGAACCATAATACTCGTATATATGTTCAATATTGAATCGTTCTTTAAATTTTAACCAAATATTTTTTCTTAATCCTAACCCAATCATCCTTTTCAAAGTAGATTGTTTCTCATATTCGCCCTCAGGAAGATTAAGCAAATAACGTGGGATTTCACCAATATAAATGGTACAAGTTGCTTTAAACTTACTAATATCTTTCCAATAATTAGATGATGAGAATTTTTTCCTTAATGCAGTTGTAGCTCCACCCCACACAGCACCAATCCAACCTACATTAAATCCTAATCCATGATAGAGAGGTGTAGGGACATAGATTACTTCCTTAGGAGATAAATTTAAAACAACATATCCATGTATTCCAATCCCCATTAATTTTATATTACTTAAAGTGATCGCTTTGGGATATCCTGTTGTTCCACTAGAAAAAAGATAGACACAAATTTGTTTTGTTGTTGAATTTAATGTAGTCGGTGGATCACTTGATTCTACATTACTTAATTCATGATTTAAGTTGACAAATTCATGTTCAATTTCTTGGGAATTATTAATAACAAAAATATTCTCTTTCGGTATTCCCAGGTTTTCTTCAATTTCAAGAAGATTAAATAAGTTACTACCGTCAATCACCAACCATTTTGGTTCACTTACCGTTAATACATGCTCTAGTGCACTTCTTCTTTGATTTACATTAATAAATGAACTAATTCCCTGAATCTTATTAATTCCTGTCGAGGAAAAGAGATATTCAGGGCAATTATCCATAACTATTGCCACCACATCATCATATTTTAAGCCCAAATTTAAAAAATAGTTCGCAAATCTGTTGGATTCTTGATTCAATTCACTCCAAGTCCAAGATTTATCTTCAAACAGAAGAGCTGTTTTATTCGGTAATTCTTTTGCCTGAATCTCGACACATCCCCCCACCCCTTTAAACGAAATCTCATTGTATTTTTTCCATTCTATTTTGCTTTGCTCTCTATAAGCCCTTTCATTTAGCGTTAACGGGATCTCCATGATAGATTACAATGATATTGTAAATATGTTGTTATAGTTTTATTTGTGGCTTTTTTTATATAAATTTTTAATGATCCATTATCGGATTAAATTTATAAAATAACACTTTAGTGATTAAGAATTAAATTTTTACGTCCAGAATAAAGAAAAAATGAATTAAAGTAAAAAAAAGAAAAATTTTATTGATCTGGATAAACTGGTGAACCAGCTTTCATATACCGATTCATATGACGCATTGATGCTACAAGCTTTCCTGTCTCTTTTTCTTCTAACGTTGCGTCAAGCCAATAATACTCGGTTTTACGGGAAACACCCGCACAGGCGATCTCACCTTTTGCAATATATGGTGTATCAACAAATATTGGTCCATTTATATATCTTACCTCAGTAGCACCAAAAAAAGGAACTCCCTTATCCCATGTCTTATTATACGCTGTTAAACCCATTGTCATCGCACCGAACGACTCAGTTGGAGATATTATGGATTTTCCCCAGGGAGATCCACTCTTATAATACTCCAGTCTATCTGTTATACCCGGCAATGCCTTAATCGCATTTTCTTGAGAAATTAGGACTTCTACAGGACCTTGTTTATCTCCTACTTTATATCCTTCTAAAATACGCAATTCCTCAGGTGGGCTATTTTTCAATTCAACTGCTTGTAAATATGAAGGCTCCTTTGGGTTCCCTATAGATATGGTTCCAGTCATAATTTGTTGTCCGCTTTTTAGCTCACCCCAAGCTTTAAATTGAACCTCATCTGTTGTTAGAGGTAAGGATTCTTCTGTAGTGCCTTCAGGTAATTCAATAATAGCTCTAACCTCTTCCTTATCGATAGTTGCATATGTATAATACATACTCACTGTTCCTTTCTCAAACCATCTATTACCAAATAATTTTTGGCATATCGGGGCAAATAAGCTTAAATGTATTGTACCAGGAATAGTTCCACCGCGCATCCCAACACTTTTTGCTACGCCATCATCATGAATCGAGGTTTTCAAGCCCCTATATAGATTTTCGGGAGCTCGCCAGCCACCATACATTTTCCCATCTTTTATTACGATATCATCCAAGATAATACACAACTCCTTTTTTGAAACTAATTATGAGTATACTTCATATTTTATAACATTTCAATATTAATCTTAGTTCCATAAAAAAGTAACTGTTCCATTATTCAAAAACTTAAGATGAGTTCAAGTTTTGATCATCTCTATTTCATAAAGTCTTGGACCTTATCTAACTTAATCCCTATATTCAACCAATCCCCAATTACGTTTCCAAATGGTGATAATGTAAATCGAATACTTGTTTCTCTATTTACCATAGTTGCATGAAATGCCTCAATGCTCATCCCTAGTTCAGTAAGACGATACCATTTATTAACTTTTAAGAAGGGATTGTCTAATTCCTCATGAACATGAATTGTCTTCCAAGTTTTATAGTGTTTCATCCCCGGTAACTGTTTTCCCTCACGAGTATGATGACCGAGATACCAATCTTCACCTATATCAACGGATACTTTATCACTGTATTGAAGACAATAATTGTCTATAAAAATTTCTGCGTTTTCGTTTACTTGAGGTCTTCCTTTTGGCCAATATAAAGGTAATGTAATATATTTATATTGTTGTGGTGGAGCATCTCTAAGAAGATCGAATTGAGGTTCTTCCTCTAAAAGCATACATTCAAATTCCCGAAAACCGGGTTCCCCTTTCTCAGAAGCAACCCAAAGCTCAGGATTATTTTCCATAGCTAGTTGCCAAGTTTTAATATCTTTAAAAACTAATTCACTTCTGCGTACAAATTGATTAAATGGCGTAGGTGAAGCTGGATGAGGATAAGGAATATCAGGATCGATAGATCGCCATGAAAGGTAGCGAATCACCCCTGGTAGTTTTTTAGCTCGAGCAACGTGCTCATTTATGTACCATTCCTCTCCGTCCTCAATTGAGTCAGTTGTTGAGTAATTAAAGATATGAACAAATCGTATCATGCTATAAAACTCTTTAAAATAGTTTTTCTGCAAACCTATTAAGTTAAGTAAATTTAAATCTATTTCTAAAAATTTTACTAGCAAGCAAATATACATCTAAGGAATATTAACCAACAAAAATAGGAGATTTTGGAAACGTAAACACTAATACAGAATCATTATATTGTAGATGAATAATAGTTATCTAAAGACTTTTATTCAAAACATTATTCACATATACAAAGTCTTTTTTCTTACTGAGTATAACAACTTGCGACAATTAGAGATAGAAAAAAGTAAGGTATTAGAGACCGATGAGTTTCTCTCTTTAAATTCAGAATTTCATTTTGAAAAAGACCCATTTAAGAAAAAACGTTTTAAGGGTCAGCGATCTTGGATTTTAGCACATCTCTTTTATAAAAAGAACAAATACCTCCTCATTCTGTATATTCTACTCAGTATATTAAACAATTTTATGCTTTCTTTCAATATCGTTATCATTGGCTTTGCTATTGAAGATATTATCATTCACATAGGAGGAAGTATAGCACCTAACATGGTTTACTGGACTATTTTATATCTTTCAATTTCGGTGGGAACTCAACTAATTAGCGTAGTACAAAGGGTATCAAGAATTATTTTAGCTCAATCTTTAGAACAAGAAGCAAGACAAGAATTCTATATTAGTTTACTGGGGAAAAGTCAATCATTTCATGATAAACAAGCAATTGGGGATATAATGGCAAGAGCTACCAATGATGTTCGGTTTTTAAATCTTTTAATCAACCCAGGGATTACAAATTTAGTATATGCATTAAATAGCATAATCATACCAATAGCTACGATATATATTGTATTTCCAGATTTACCTCAATTAGGAATAATTCCTATTGTTTTTGTTTTATCATTTCTTTATTCGCTAAAAAGTTATGTGACTAAATTGACACCTCTATTCAGATCTCGAATGGCGGAATTTGCCAATATGAATGCGATTTTGAACGAATCTCTTGATGGAATTGAAGTAATTAAAAGTATGGCACAAGAGAAGCAAAGTATAGAGAAATATAGATCCTCCGCAAAAATTTTTAGGGATATCTCCATCAAAGCTGGTTATATCCAAGCTCGTTATTATCCTAGATTGCTTATTGCTGTTGCTATAACTTTGGGATTGACACATGGTTTTATTCTTAATTATTTTGGTGCTATGTCCGTGCCAGACATCATAATCTTTCTTGGATTACTAACAAATTTAAGAAATACTATAGACTCAAGTCTTTACAGTTTCTATTTTATCAAAGCAGCGTCGATTGGAGCAGAAAGATTAATTGCAATTATGCTTTCTGAATCAGAAATCACTAATCCAGCTAATCCAATTATAAAACAAGTAAACGGGAAAATATCCTTCGAAAATGTATCATTTAGTTATCCCGGTACAAACAACCTAGTATTAAAAGATGTCAGTTTTGATGTTTTTCCTGGCCAAACGGTTGCGATTGTTGGTACAACAGGTTCAGGAAAAACTACATTAACTAAGTTAATTTCTCGTTTGTATGATGTTAATGAAGGGAAAATATTAATTGATGATGTGAATGTTAAAAACTATTCCTTAAAGTCTTTAAGAGACCAAATTGCCTACATTGAGCAAGATGTATTTTTATTTTCTAAATCCGCATTTGATAACATTGCGTTTGGGAGGGAAAGTTTTTCTAAAGAAGAGATTATAGATGTAGCCAAAGAAGCTCAAGCTCATGAATTTATAAACGAATTACCAGAGCAATATGAAACTTCAGTAGGAGAACGTGGTGTTCAATTAAGTGGCGGAGAAAGGCAAAGAATTGCCATTGCCAGAGCTTTTTTATCTGACCCCCAAATTTTAGTGCTTGATGATGCGTCGTCTGCCATTGATGCAAAAACTGAGGAAAAGATACAAGAAGCTATATCTAAAATCCTCCGTAATCGTACTACATTACTTATTACTCATAGGTTAAGTCAAATTAGGTGGGCAGATCTAATAATCGTATTAAATAAAGGGGAAATTGTGGCAAAGGGATCTCATAAAGAATTATTAAAAAATTCAGAAGACTATCGAAAGATATTCATTAAAAGATTTGATAAAACTTATGCAGAATTGTTAACGGAGGAAAATTAATGACCTACTATGGCTTGGATGCTGAGGAATACGATAGAATATACAGTGATAAGGAATTAATCTCTCGAATCATAAAAATATTCAAGCCATATCGAAAATCGATGATAGTTGTCATAATATTCATGATCCTTAACTCGTTTAGTTTTGGAGTACTCCCCTTATTAACCCGTGAGATAATTGAACGGTTAGATCAATCAAACTACATCATCCCTTTTATTGTCTTAATTATTCTTGTTTCACTTGGACTAAATTTATTATATTTTATTTTTAATGTAGTGGTACAGACAATTCTGTTTAGAATAGTTTCTGAAGTGAGTTATGACTTACGGTTTAAACTAAATTATGCTATCCTTTTACAGGATCTTTCATTCTTTGATAAATATCCTACCGGGAAGATTGTAAGTCGTATTAATAATGACGGAACTCGTTTTGGGGAAATGATCCATATTACAATTACTGGAATCACGTCCTTACTGATTTTAATTGTTGTCATTATACCGATGTTATTGATTAATGTATTAATTTCTTGTATTATATTCATTATAGTTCCATTTTTGTTTGTACTTACTTTTTCATTTAGGAAAATTGTCAGAAGAAAAACTTTACTAGGGCAAAGATCTTTAGCAAACGTAAATGCTTTTGTGCAAGAAACTATGAGTGGAATCCAAATCGCCAAAACTTTCCGACAAGAAGAGAAATTGCTGCGGGAATTCAATATTGTAAACAAACAAAATAAAAAAGTGAACACTGGAAAAGACATTGTCATGAATTTATTATGGCCACTAATTAATACCGTCATATACATCCTTTATGGAGTTTTTCTTTATTTTGGAGGAAATGCGATTTTTCTGCAAATCATGAGTGTGGGAGATTGGTATTTAATTCTTCAAAGTTTCGGATTACTATTTAACCCCTTACTACAACTTGTAAACTTTTGGCCTCAGTTTCAGCAAGGAATGAGTGCTGCGGAAAGAATTTTTAGTCTTCAGGATGCAGAGGCAGACATTGAAGAAGGAGACTATATTTTCCCCAATATCAAAGGAAAAATTGAATTGAACAATCTTAATTTTAGCTATGTTCCAGGGAAACCAATTTTTGAGAATTTTAATTTATCTATCGAGCCAGGTGAATCTGTTGCTATAGTTGGACATACAGGGGCAGGTAAAACAACTTTGGCTAGAATAATATTAAGATTGTATGAATTTCAATCTGATGATGATTCAGTCAAAATTGATGGAAGAAGCATCAGAGATTTAAAACTGAATGAGTACCGAAGACAAGTAGGGTATATTGGGCAAGTCCCATTTTTATGGAATGACACAATTGAAAATAACGTTAAGTACGGTTTGCAAGATGCTTCTCATGAGGATGTTATATCTGTTTTAGAACAATCTGGTGGCGTAGATTGGGTAGAGGACTTAGATCAAGGTTTGAAAACACATATTATGGAAAGAGGGAAATTACTTTCAATGGGACAAAAACAATTGCTTGTATTTGCGCGGGTATTGTTACAAGATCCTTCTATCCTCATTTTGGACGAGGCCACGGCATCAGTTGATCCATTTACAGAAACAAAAATTCAGGAAGCGATGGAAAAAGCCATGGAAGGACGAACTACAATAATCATAGCTCATCGATTAGTAACTGTACGACATGTTGATAGAATTATTGTCCTTGATAATGGTAAGATAATGGAAGAAGGAAACCACGTAGAACTGATGAAAAAGGGAGGATATTATGCAAAGCTTTATGATACATACTTCAAACATCAGAGTTATGAATTCTTAGAAGAACATAAGCTAAAAAAAGTAAGTGATTATGGAATGGGATCGGATTAATTTTGAAAAATACTAAATCAAGTTAAGGATCAAGTATTCAGTAAACTTTAAATTTTCTAGGAATATTTATGCATGACGAGAAAAAATTGATCCATATTATGAAACCCTTGCGGTTGCAAATCATAAAGCAGCTACAAACTTCAGAAGAACCATCTATAAGGTATACAACGGCTCTCTTCTATGATCAAGCTGATCCAAGCTCCTTGAAAATGCGAGAACTACAAGAAGAAATCAGAGATTCCCCAAGAGTTCAATTATTACTCAAGAATATAGTTCCCAATAGAGTTTACTCTAAATGGCAAGGAGCCTTTTGGATATTAAGTATCTTAACGGAGCTAAATTATCCTTTACATGACGATTCATTGGTGCCACTCCTAAATCAGGTTTACGATTGGCTTTTTTCACCACAATTTATTAAACAAATTAGGACAATCAATGGGAAAGTTCGAAGGTGCGCCTCTCAGGAGGGAAATGCGATTTATTTTTCTAAAAAACTCGGAATAGCTGATGAGCGAACAGACCGATTAGTTGATCGTTTATTAGAATTTCAATGGCCTGATGGGGGATGGAATTGTGACAAAAGTCCTGGAGCAAACTGTTCATCATATCATGAGAGTTTAATTCCGCTTCGAGCCTTAATAAAATATTTAAATGATATGGGTAATAAATTGACTAAATCTCGTAGAAATTCAATACAACGTGCGATTGAAAAAGCAAAGGAAGTTTTTCTAAAGCGTGAGTTATTCATATCAAATTCAACGAGAAATCCAATTCATTGGAAGGGTAAAGAAAGTTTTACTCTCTTACACTTTCCTTACTATTGGCGCTATAATATTCTATTCGCCCTAAAAGTTCTCAACGAAGGAGGATTCTTAGGAGATCCTCGTTGTCTGAAAGCTTTATCACTTATCGAATCTAAAGAATTACTATCCGGTGGTTTTCCTGCTGAAATAAAGTATTATACATTTTCTTCTCAAAGTAAACGCAGTGGGCGTTCTGCAGTCAATTGGGGGAGAGTTAGTAAACATAAATTTAATGAGTGGGTGACATCAGAAATTTTTTCAATCTTAAAAGATGCAAATCGACTATAAAACCAAAAAAAATATTGTTAAAATTATTTTAAAATAGACTAAAAACGTGTATTAATAATGGTTAAATATAAACACTGTGAAAAATGTAAGAGCATTTATAGTACCGAACCTTGGATTGGTGAGGTGCATACTTATATCGGAATTTGTCCCTCATGTATGGAAGAGGAGCCACAAGAATGTCAAATTCAGAAAGATATTGTTGAGGATGATATCGTAGAAACTCAAGAGGTTGAAAAAGTTGAGGGAAAAGAAGTTACCTTAGAAACAATCCAAACTCCGTTAACAGATACAGATAGAATACTTCTCAACAGTTTGGAACAGAAAGCTAATGAAGTATTATCTGGTGATCGTTCGATAAATGTTTTAATCAAAGAAATAAAAGACGATTTAGTTGGTAAGGCTAAGCAAAGGATAGAGGAAACATTTCAAAGCTTCGATGCAGGTAAAATAGATGCTCAAAAAGCTATTGATTATGCAGAGAGAATTCTGGATTATTTAAGTGAATATAAAGAGTATATGGATAATGTTATTATAAAACTCCACGATAAACCTAAAATAAAAGTAAAAGCTGCTATAGATAAAGTGTTAAAAGAATCAATATCCGACATACCAAAAGACATCTCAAAAGATATCCTCCTTAATAGGAAGGCAATTTTAAATATCGTTTCTGATAAGGCAAAAGAATGGTATAATTTCTACTCAGATACAAAGGATGCATTGAACATTACCTCCAAAATGGTTTTGCACCCTTTTAAAGAAATCCAAGATAAACTCAATAGTCTTCCCTTTTACAATTCAAGTTAACTCATAAGAAAAGGTAATATATTCTCCCTTTAAAAAGATTAATTAAGTAATTCATATTACTTTTTATTTAATTTTAAATTAGCTGTTAGTTAATCCAAATGTCGGATTTAATTAGTGAAGAATTGCAGAATGCAGATCAACTATTTATTCAGGGGCTCTATTTCGAAGCTCTCAATATATTAGATGAGATTGGACAAAAACTAGATAATTTTACTGAAGATCAACTCTTTTGGTATATTATAAAAAGTAATATATTGTATGAAATTGGTCGAAAAAGTGAAGCTCTTAACCTTGCTGAGCAAGCATGCATTTTGGGAGAAAAAATTGGAGATAAACGACTTTTAATTGATAGCTATATTTCAAAAGCTTGGGTTTTGTTGGATTTAAGAGAAATGGATACTGTTTTAGACTTATTAACAAGGGGAGAAGATTTACTTAGTCAACTAACCAGAATTAGTAAGTCAGACTATGCAAAAATAGAATCTCTAATGAATTCAATCAAAGGTGCCTTTTTTTTTTATGGAAGCCGAAACATAGAGAAAGCGTTGGAATATGGAGAAAAAGCTCTATCAATCTCGGAAGAGCATGGTAACGATCAGGAGATTGCCTTAGCTTTATATATGAATAGTTGGTATTATTTTTCTATTGGAAATTTGGATAAAGCATTAGAATATTTAGAAAAATGTCTAAAAATTCAAAGGACTTACCGCAAGCGAGACGATTGGAGAGTACTTAAGGATCTGGGGGTGCTAAACGGAGTAATAGGTGAATTAGACATTGCATTAGAATATACTAAAGAAAGTTTAGCACTTGCTAGGAAAATAGGCAATAAAAGTTACATTGGTCAATGTCTTAACAATTCTTCCTTAATATATCGGCAAAAAGGGGAATTAAACCATGCCAAAGAGGATCTAGAGCAAAATCTTGCAATATGGGAAGAACTAGGAATAACAATGAGACTAGTGATGGGTTTAGACTCTCTATTTATCGTTTCTCTAGATGCTAACTCTCTTGAGCAAGCAGAACAATATTTGCTGCGCATGCAAAACATTGGTGTACAAGAAAAAAACAAATTAATTGAAAAGGTTTGCCAGATAAATCAAGCATTATTGCTAAAAATGAGTAAAGATCCACACGATAAAGAAAAAGCAAAAAAGATACTTCAAAAAGTAGTTGATGAGGAAATCTTTGAATGGGAATTTACTGAGCGCGCGCTCCTTCACCTATGTAATCTTTTCTTGTTTGAACTGCAAACATACAATAAAAAAGAAGTGTTAGTTAAGGTTACACATCTTATTAATCTTCTATCTGAATTTGCTGAAAAACAACATTCTTTTCGCTTGTTGGCTGAAGCAAATCTTTTGGAAGGTAAATTAGCATTAATTCAGATGAATCTGGGAAATGCAAGGCAATTGTTCACTAAGGCTGAGCGAATTGCTGATAAGCATGGACTCCATTTATTAGCAAGATCAATCTCAATTGAACACGATAAACTATTAGAACAGCTGGAAAAGTGGGAAAGCTTACAAAAAGCTGAGATTAATGTTTCTGAAAGAGCAAAACTAGTTGAAATAGACAAAACGCTTGATCATATGATGGGGAAGAAGATGATTGAGCCCCCGGAGGTGGTTGAGGAAGATCCCATCCTACTTATAATAATGAGCAAAACCGGAAAGCCTTATTTTAGCCATACTTTTATTAAAAACTGGGATCATGGCGACCTTTTTAGCTCATTTATCTCTGCTTTTAATACATTTAGTTCTGAAATCTTTGCCCAAACTATAGATCGTATCAGAATTGGGGAGAATATTATATTCATAAACCCTATTGATCCTTTCGTTGCTTGTTATGTCAGTAAAGGACAGTCGTATCCCGCCTTAAGAAAACTAAATGAATTCTCAGATTCCATTAAAAATGAAGTAAAGATTTGGGATCTATTAAATAAGGCTGCTAAAGCATCTCAAGAGTTAAATGTGAATAATTCCCCTCTGCTTGAAGCTATAATAAACGAAATCTTTGGATGCTTATCTATTTAGTACTTAAATAAACTTTTTCAGATGTCTAATTTGTCATTATATGACATTCGTAGCAAACTAGTCAACAAAACCTTATATAAGATAACAATTAAAGTAACCTAATTTACGTTCGTCTTAAAAAGTGTTTTATATGAAAGAACTTCTGACAAAGCTTATCTTTTTCATATTAATATATCTTGTATATCAGAATATATGCTATATTTTCCTCGTCCCCCAAATTTACGTGAATCCCATTTATGTTGTATATTTAATTATAGCGTATTTATTCACACTAGCTGATACATTAATACGTTCAATTCCAGAACAAAGACACTCTTCAAAAATCTTTAGTCTATTGATTCTAATTATGATTTTGTCATCTCCATTTTTCTTGATAGCGGCTTTCATTGAAAACACATACTTTATACTCAACTTTTTCCCTTTATGGGATCATATGTATGTCAGTTATTTAGGATTCATTCTCTATATTAGTGGTAGTTTACTTGTCGTCGTAGCAAGAGTACAACTTGGACGATTTGGAACAGGGGAATTGATCACTGAAGAGGACCACCAGTTGTTTACACAAGGGGCATATACTTATATTAGAAATCCTATGTATTCTGGTGCCCTAATTGCTACTATTGGCTTTTGCCTTGTTTTCAGATGTATCATTACACTTATCATTATGTTCTTATTCAATTTCTTGATTTTTAGAATGCGGATTGTTGAAGAAGAAAAAATATTATTAGAGAAATTTGGAGATACATTTGAAGAATATAGAAAGAAAACTAAAAGATTAATACCTTTTCTCTATTAATCTAGGGATTTTCATAAATCTCCTACGTATGGTTTCCCATCAATCCAAGCCCATTCGGTATCCAATAAAAATCTAATTGCCCAGAATTCGCGAATCTCCCATGATCTGAAGCTTTTAACTGATTTGAAAAATGCTTCTGCATCATCAGCCGTTCTACTTCTAAGCAAGTTATTAATAAGCACCATGAAATTTTCAGGTTTATCATGGGCTTTTTCTAGGGTTTGCATAAATAATTTATGAAATGGATATAATATCTCGTTATGTTCAAGAATTAGTCTCCCACCAAACAGAATAAGATCTGTTATTCCTCGTGTTAAGAGATAATCATCATTTCTCCTTACTGCCTCTTTAATCATCCAATTAGCAGTCTCAAATTGAGCATAAAATTTGCCAATTTTTTCTAATTTTTCTTCCTTTTGGAAGACAGGAATCTGCTTTAACAATAATTCAAGCTCCGGGTGTTTTGAATACGCAATCCAAGCATCTCTAAAAGCATCCCTCGCAGGTTCGCTCCCTCGTTCAGCAACAGTTTTCAGAAATTCAAGGTTAACGACTTTTCCATCAATATAACCTCCAGGGTAATCACAAAACTTCGTTTCAAAATATAAGTACATGTTTTTCTTTTTTCTCTTCTCGAATTCTTCATCTGTGGCTACAAGTAGTATATCGATATCTGAATCTTCTCTCTCCATTCCTTTTGCGACTGATCCAGCAATAATAAGAGCTAGAAATCTCTTATCATCCCTTATACTTTCGACTAAATTTTCTATAGACTTTCTATGATGAGGTTTCATAAATAAAAAATAACATTATCTCATTAAAGACTTCGTAAACAAGCTTTTGATATGAGTGTATATCAAGCTCAATAGGTTTTTACTATTTAAACATTCACAATTAAGTAAGTCTTTAAATATATACTCTATATTTTTTATAACAAATCGCAATTTTTTACCACAATAAGAGGAATAAACACATGTTCGCTAATGATTTCACTACTAGAAGGGAATTATCTTCAAACCTTAAAGCTAAACTTGAAGTGGCTGAACTGGTTTTAAAGGCATTAAAACTTGATTACGAGATATTACCTCCAAGAACTCATACAACAAAATTAAGATATTCAAAATATGAAAAGTCTTTAGAACAAGTTAATGGTCTGTTAGCATCTCAAGATATTGAATCAAGCGTTTATGCTGAGCAATTAAAAAACGATTTTAAAGCCCGTAGATATTGGCGAAGGAAATTTCAACGTTCTCATGGTTTAATTGATTTATGAAAACTAAGTTTGTTAATAATTTCTTTAATTTTTTTAGCTGATAATTTAAAATTTCTTATCTCTTCTTCATTTAATGAAATATTAAGAGTTCTATGTACACCATTCTTATTAAGAATACAGGGTAAACTTAAATATATGTCATTTATACCATAAAAATTTTCAATATAAGTTGAAACTGGTAAAATAGTATTTTCGTCATTAATTATTGCTTGTGTAATTTGAGTTAATGCTAATCCAATGCCATATGATGTTTCTCCTTTTCTTTCGATTATTAGATAAGCTGAGTCTCTCACTTCTTTAAAGATATTTTGAAACGTATCATTAGATTCATTAAAATTACCAAGTTTACATAAATCAAAGTAATTTTTTATATAAATTCCACCAATCGTAGCACTACTCCATACAGCAAATTCACTATCGCCATGTTCTCCTAAGATATAGGCATGCACGTTTTTTGCATTTACTTTACAATATTTTGCCAATAAATATCTAAATCTAGCAGTATCTAGAGTCGTTCCTGAGCCAATAACTTCATTTTTAGGCTTTCCAGAGATTTTATACGCAACATAGGTTAGAATATCAACTGGATTTGAAACGATTAAATAGATCGCATCTTTGGCATAACTTACAATCTTAGGAATAATTATTTTAAATAATTCAACATTTTTTTTCACTAAATCAATCCTAGTCTCACCAGGTTCTTGATTTTTTCCGGCAGTAATTACGACAACATCAGACTCCTCTATATCCTCATATTTTCCAGGAATTATATCCACAGGGTTAGTATATGGTGCCGTATGAGACAGATCCATAACTTCCCCCTCTAATCGCTCATGATCTATATCAATCATCACAATTTCTCGTGCAATTCCTTTTATAATCAGAGCATATGCAAAACGCATACCAACATTTCCACATCCTATTATAGATATTTTAGGATGTAAACTTTCTTGTTTCAAATTACAACATCACCTGGTTAATGTTTCACATAACAGAATATTTAAACGCGCTGCTTATATTTTCAAAAGAAATAACTTAACTAACCTCTTGATCTCTTTTAAAACTAATTTTTTAAATAATAAAATTGGTTGATCAGTTTCCAAAATTAATTACTACCCAGAGGATGTCAATAATTCAAAACCTTTAGATATATATATCTAAGTATTGTGATATTGGTTAGAAAAGTTTCAAAAAGGCAGTAATAGAGATTAAAAATAAAAAAGTGAATAAAATAGGAGTTGAGAATGAAACATTACAAATTTTAATTATAAATATTTAATCCTGGGAGGAGGAATGACCGCGGATTCAGCGGTACGAGGTATTCGTGAAGTTGATTCCGAGGGAACTATTGGTTTAATAACTAATGAAATGTATGCTCCTTATGCTCGCCCTCCATTATCGAAATCCCTTTGGAGTGGTGAAGATAATGTTGAAGATATAGATTTGGACACTTCCGAGATGGAACTTGAGATTCATCTTGGACGAACTGTCAAAAAAGTTGATCTTACAAATAAAAAAGTCGAAGACGACAAAGGAAATGAATATCGATATCAAAAATTATTAATTGCTACAGGTGGAACGCCAAAAAAATTTTCAAATATAAAAGCACCTGATATAATTTATTATCGTACTCTTTCTGACTATAAGAAATTACGAGAAATTGTAGATGATAATAACAATTTTGGAATAATTGGCGGTGGTTTTATTGGCTCGGAAATAGCAGCGGGCATTAAAATGTATAAACCAGAATCACGGGTTACCATGCTTTTCCCCGAAGATGGTATTGGGGGTCTTATCTTTCCTAAAAAATTGAGTAATTTTCTCAATAATTACTACCAAGAAAAAGGTATTGATGTTCTTTCTAAAGAGTTGGTTGTTGATATTAAAAAGGATGATAAGATTTATCTAGTGGAAACAAACAGTGGAAAAAAATTAAAGTTTGATGCCATTATAGCTGGCTTAGGAATTAAACCTAATACTGAATTATTTATTGAGACAGGAATAGAAATTAATGATGGCATCAT
>JBHLOF010000047.1:0-30328 GCA_048940805.1 Promethearchaeota archaeon | reverse complement strand
TTATGAAACTATTGGGATGCCTTATGTTATTTTTTACTGGGAGGACGAATTATTGCCAATGTGGAATCGTACTGAAATTGTTGATGATAATACAATAAAAATTATACTCAATAAACCTAATAGTGCTTTTATTCATCTATTAACTCGATATAATACAGCAATGCTTTCAATGGAATCTACCCCATTCTATAACTTATTAACCTGGGGTACAGATCCAATCATTGGCACCGGTCCCTTCGTATTTGATTACCATATTCCATATACTGAGACTAAATTTTATGCTTTTGATAATTATTGGAGAACCACCGCCCAAATAGAAGAATTACTATTTGATCATGATTCTAGTTCAATATTAAACATTCGTATGGTTGCTCACGATATTGATTTTCTCGCAGATCCAATTTCATCTTACCTTAATGTGTTTAAAGCAGATCCTGCCCTCAATGTAATTGATGATGACAAAACAAGTTCCATCATTAGATATTTGGGATTCAACACCAATAATATAAATACACCAATTCGAAAAGCTCTTTCTTATGCGATAGATTATTCTGAATACGTTGATATACTTCGAGGAGGAGATTCTATCCGTCTAAAATCTCCTATTCCAGCTGGAATCCAGTTCTCAAACTTTTCATTCGATTATCCAACTCTTAATATTACAAAAGCCAGAATGTTAATGCAAAGTATAGGTCATGGCACGTTGCTAGATCCAACCTATCCAGGAACAAATGAAACAGCTTGGGATGGATTGGCCGATACGGGAACATATAACTTCTCTATGTGGACTATGGGTTCAGGGGATTCAAACCGAAATAACATCTTCGATTTATGTTTTCCGACATTTAGAAACATAGGAATCAATATCTATCAAAAAGAACTTGATTGGGGCATATTTCTTGCTAATCCTTCTTTAGTTGATATGCATGCTTTAGGTTTTGGAGCAGACTATAATGATCCTGCTAATTATATTAATTACTTATTTTCGAACGTATCCACAGGAAATTACGTCCTATTAAATGATCCATATTTACAGAATCTAATTGAAAACGGTAAAATCGAACATAACTCGCTTTTAAGAGAAGGGATTTATGACGAAATTCAAAGATATCTTGTTGAAGATGCTATGCCAATGGCGTGGCTTGATACTCCAAAAATGTACCATGTGTTTAACAACAATCTTACTGGATTTAGTCAAAATGTCATGAAACGAATGTTTTTCTACGATTATGAATGGGATCCATATAATTATGAATTTACGCTTACTCATCCTGCTGATGTTTCATTTACAAAGGGATCTACGGGGAATACAATAACTTGGACAATAACAGCTACAAATACTAATAACCCCCATTATTATATCCATATTAATAATTCATTAGACACCTCAAACTCTTGGCAAAGTGCCGTTCCAGTGATAATTAATCTGGACGCTTTATCAGCAGGAGCTTATTTTTATACAATCGAAGCACATAACGGCTATTACATCTTAACTGATAGTGTTATTGTAACAGTTGAAGGTGGAGGGGTTGGGATTCCAGGATATTCAATGTTCATTATAATTGGTATAACCATTATACTTACACCTGCTATCTATAAAAATCTTAGAAAAAAAGTCTTTAACTAACTTTTTTTTCTTTTTTTGAATTAAATTGGCAAATTATCTTTATAAAAAACCTTATTTAATAACTTAACAAACGCTTTTAAAATCAAAGCTGGATAATTAATAACTGGTTTGAAACATTTTGAATTATCAAGTAAGAAAAAATTAATAATTACTATTTTAGTTTTCAGTGTAGTTGGTATCAGCATTATTATAGGGATTAACGTCTTAAATTTTGATAATTCAGAACACGATAAGTATCCTGATTTTATAACAAAAAACGAAAATTACTTCACTACGAGGATAGGTGCCGTCCCTAATATTGCTCCGAGTACGTATAGGTTAAAAGTTTGGGGTCAAATAAATAACCCAAAAAACTTCACCCTTGCTGAACTTCGAAGTTTAAATTTAACTGACAGAACGCTAACAACAGAATGTATTGGTAATCCACCTAAAGGTCCACTTTTATCCACAGCTGTCTGGAGAGGATTCTTAATGTATGAATTCCTAGAGTCTCTTGGATTGAAAGAGAATGCTACTGGTGTGAAATATAAGGCCGCAGATGGATATTATGCGTCTCATACACTAGATCAACTGAGAGATAATGGAACTCTTGGAGCGCTCTATATGAATGGAAACATCTTACCTCCTATTCAAGGATTTCCACTTAGAATAGTCAACCCTGGATCATATGGGGCAAAACAACCAGCATGGGTAACTGAAATAGAGGTTATTAACAGATCTCTTGAAGATTTTTGGGATGATAGGGGTTGGGATACTTCTCCACCTATGGATGTAGATTCAACAATATTTTTTCCACAAGATTTTATTGAAGTTCAAGTGGGCGTTCCTCTTGAAATAGGTGGCGCGGCATACGGAGGAACAAGAATCTCCAAAGTTGAGTTCACCATTGATGAGGGATTAAATTGGAATCCCGTAAATATTACTAAATCTATTGATGCAGATCATGTATGGATATTCTGGAATGTCATGATAACATTTAATTCATCAGGTACATACCAGTTTTATTCTAAAGCAACTGATATTTTTGATAATGCTCAACCAATGAATGATCCAACTCTATTCGATGGAGTAAATAGTTGGCCGAAGTTATTTATTACTGTGAAAGACTAAGATCTTTCTTTTGGGCCACCTATTTTGAGTTTCCTTCTGTAATAAAAAAATAGAACAGACACATTAGTTATTAAATGATAAATCCACGAAAAGAGCAGACCCAATTCTATTAACGCAATAAAATATATTATCGAAGATATTATTAATGACAACATATAACCAGAATCGTTTGCAGTTGAATAATGAACCAAGGCAAAAAGAAACGAACCAAGAAGTATCCCCATGACTAAATTAAAATTGAAATAATAAATCAAAAAACTCAAGAAAAGACTTCGATAAATCAATTCTTCAACCAGAGCACTTAGAGGGAAGAGAATTATTAATAAGATTTTTTTTTTGGGATTAAGCCCGCTCGAAAAATATTGGAAAAAAGCATCTCCCCTTCCTTCTCTAATAACATTTGATCTCAATCTAATATATATATAGATACCCAAAATTTTAATCAGAAGAATTGTAGAGAGCAATAAAAATAAACCAAAATTAAAAGAATGCCGAAGACCAAATAAATCAAAAAAAGAGAAGAAAAAAGGATGGACGTTAGGAATGAAATAGAAGATGGTATCTATTAGGAAAAAAAAAAGGACCATGATTAAAACTCCCAGAGCTGTTATATTCCTTGTTTTTATTTTCTTTTTATAGACACTTATAAGTAAATAAAAACCTATGATGATAATGGATATACTGAGGAAAATTAAGTTTATTACCATATTGAATATTGAATATAAAAACCAAAATATAAAAATGAGAAGAATTGACAAATTACTCATAATTATACTTATGATGGTTGACTGAATCTTGAGTTCATCATTTAACATAGTTTCTGAAGTTTTTCCTTGCACTTGGGAAAAATCGACATCATTCAAAAACATTAGCGAAACTATTAATTGCTTTTCTGATTTAAAGACAAGATAAATACATTCTCAATATCTTGTTAATATAAAGATACTATGAAAGTCCCAGAAATGTTAGAGACAAACCGACTCATTCTTCGAACTTTTCCGAAGGAATCCCCTAATGAATTTTTAGATTCCTACAGGATACTAGAATCAGGAATTAGTCTGGTAATATCTAGTAAAGAAAATGAATTAGTATTAGGAACTTGTGGATTATATCTAATTGAAAATGGTATAAGCATTGGGTGCGTTTATGCTCTCTTACCTGAATTTAGAGGTAACGGATACGCTATAGAAGCTATGCAAGCTTTAATTGAATATGCTTTTACCAAGTTGGAATTTTCAACAATATTTGCATATATACACCCTAATAATACGGATGGCTGGAAAGTAGCAGAAAGAATAGGAATGAAGTATTTAGGAGATGTTATACACAAAGACTTTTCCCCAAGAGCAATGTTTTTCACAATTAAAAAGACTGAATTTTTAGCACAAAGATCCTATTAAGAATTGAAAATTATCCGATCTCTTCTTTTATATCGGATATCCAATCGGGATAATATAAAGGGGATCAACTTTACGAGGGAGATCCATTACCCTCTTTATTTCTTTATCCTGAAAAGCGCCAATAGGTGCCGACACCAATCCTAAAGCAATCGCTTCCAAATGAATATTTTGCGCACAATGCCCGACTTCCATATACACATATCTTATCCCCCTTTCTCCATATCTGTTAATAGTTCTTGAATAATCCGCGCAAATTAGTATATTTAAATAAGCTTTCTTAATGAATATTTGATCCCAAGCTGCCTTGGCTAGGTTTCCACTTATTTCTTCTTTGGTGATTAATTCCAAAGAATGATGATAAAGATCGTAATGAAAATAACCTTTATCCTTGATATTAACATATATTTCCAACGGATATGTTGCGCCCGCCGATGGTACCGTTCTTTTTTGCCCTTTTTTACCCTGAGCAGCCCATAATATTTGAGATATTTTTTCTATTTCAACTCCTTTATCTTTATACCTTCTAACACTCTTGCGTTCGTAAATACATTCTTCCAAGCTTTTCTCGCCAACTAAAGAAGGTTCAGGGAGATTAATTTTCATTTTAGGACCTCTATTCTTAAATAATTTTCAAGATTAATACAATACTTACAGTTAATAATTATTTCCATAGTAATAAGAAGTTTTATTTTGTTTAGAGTACATGATACGTTATGGCATCAAAACCTAATTTAAAAGATCTTTTCAATGAATGGAATGAATTAAACCTTAAGGCTCAAGAATCTCTTGGACAATTCGATTTCACAAATATTAAGGAAATTAGAGCAAAACAGAAAATTGCTGAAGATTCAATTTATGAAACACTTAAGCAAAATGCTGGAGAGGAAGTACTCAAGATACTACCAGATGATTGCGGTGAAATGGAAGTCGGATTTGAAAGGGAGGAAAATAAATTCTATTTTGTTATGTTTGACCCAAGGTATGAGGATGATGAAGAACCAAAGTTTCTTGCAATTACAATCGATCTAAACAAAAAAGTTGAAATTATTGAGGATTTCGAAATGGAATAATTCAATATAAGAAAATTATTAATTAGTTTTAGTCTGCTTTTACTTTTTTTACGTTATTGTAATCTCTTTTCTGATTATTTAAAAAGTAAAGAGATATATATTAAGTTTTAAAATATTCAAATAATGCCAAAAATATTAGTGAAAATGGTATTAAAATGTATAAACTTGTTCTTTTAAGACATGGGGAAAGTATTTGGAATAAAGAAAATAGATTTACTGGATGGACTGATGTTGATCTTTCAAAGAAAGGGATCCAGGAGGCAGAAGATGCGGCTGAGCAATTGATAAAAGAAAGATATACTTTTGATATAGCCTTCACTTCTGTCCTAAAAAGAGGTATAAGAACCTTATGGATTGTTTTAGATAAAATGGATTTAATGTGGATACCAGTATATCGTTCATGGAGGTTAAACGAACGGCATTATGGGGATTTGCAAGGATTATTTAAAGCGAAATTAGCAGCAGAATTAGGAGAAGAACAAGTGCTTATATGGAGAAGAAGTTATGATATACCTCCTCCTTCTCTTAAAACTAGTGATCCAAGATATCCTGGAAATGACGACAGATATAAAGGGCTTACGGTAGATGAACTTCCTCTTTCAGAATGTCTTAAAGATACGGTCGAAAGAGTATTACCTTATTGGCATGAAACAATCGCACCTACAATAAAATCAGGGAAACGAGTACTTGTCTCTGCACACGGAAATAGTTTGCGTGCTCTGGTGAAATATCTTGATAATGTACCTGAAGAAGAAATAATCAAGCTGAACATCCCTACAGGGATCCCTTTAATATATGAGTTAGATGACGATCTAAAACCAATAAATCACTATTATCTTGCCGACACTGAAAAAGTTGAACAAGCAATTAAAGCAGTGGCGGATCAGGGAAAAGCCCAGTAGCTAAAAAACAGTTTAAACACAACGATTTAAGCACTTAAATTATAAAAATTAAGAAAAAACCTAAAATTTTCATAATTATATGATTCTATTTAGTTATTACCCGATTTATTAATATATATAATGATACTCAAAAAGAAACTCTTTAAAGGTACACTTTGGTTATTATTATTTTTGAGTACAATTTTATTATCGATTTTCTCCATATTTCCAGCTATCTCTGTGAAGGCTGCCACCTATACCGATATAGATGTATATACGGCTTATAATATGATAAATAATAACACTGTATTTCCAGATTTGATTACACTTGATGTAAGAGAAAAATACGAATATGATATCAATCACATACAAGATGCATTACTGATACCATTAGGAGAGATTAATGCTAGAATTGATGAGCTTGAGCCTTACAATGATACTGAGATAATTGTTTATTGTAGATCAGGTTCTAGGAGTACAAGCGCAAGTCAAAATCTAGCCGGAAATCACAATTTTACAAAAATTTTTAATATGGGTGGTGGGATTAATGCCTGGATTGCTGCGGGTTATCCTGTAATTGAAGGAAACATTGAATTACCCCCCATTGATTTTACATTCCTTCCTTTTATAGTTGTATTAGTGGGAACAATAGGATTTCTACTTTTTTACTTCAGAAAGCGTATATACAAAAAAAAAATTTAAATTTAAAATAGAATAATTACCATTCCATCCCAATTAATTTAAAAGTTTCTGATACACCTGTTAAATGCTCTGTTTGCCAGCAAAAGCCCTCAATTTCATTAATAAACGGTTGAAAATACTTTCCAAGCTCTAAACTGGCTTCTTCTAGTTTTCCTCTTTCTGTATAAATTAAGTGATATTGCTTATGACCATGTATGCCACCTGTTGTGTTGAATGCACGCCATTTTGTTACATAGGGGATTTCTCTTGGTTGTTTTAAATACAATTTCGCCATCTTGACTGCCATATGGTTAGGAACATAAACTGTTACCATAATAATTCCCAATTTGATTTTCACCTCTATTTTTTTAAATTTAGATTAAAAAGACAAATTATTATTTGATTTTTATTGGATTTAAATTTTTATATTTTTATAGTAGATTCTTCAAAAACAATAAAATCAACAAAGATAATTTTTTAAGTTTGGAAGGTAAAATTTTATAGTATGGTAAAAAAAACATTGATTGATAATCCCGCAGTCTCTAATATTGTATTTTATCCAAGAAAAATTCCAAGCCCTAAAGAGACAGATCCAAATATTAAGATATTGAAATTTCAAGTTGATAAGGACATCCAAATAGGAGGTTTCTTTTATTTGAATAATCCAAATTATCCCACAATTCTCTTATTCCATGGAAATGGAGAAATTGCAGCAGATTATAAATATTTTCTAAATTTTTTCTTTCAGTGTGGAGTCAATTTAGCGGTTGTAGATTATCGCGGATACGGATTTAGTTCTGGGGAACCATATTATACTAGTTTAATAACGGATGCCCTTCCAATATACGATGAGTTTTATGATTGGCTAATAAAAAATAATATTAGTGATTCTCTGTTTATTTTAGGACGTTCACTTGGAAGTATCTGTGCATCTGAAATTGGATCACACAATCCTGAAAGTTTGCGTGGGATTATTTTTGAAAGTGGATTTGCTAGTATCTATGATTTAATGTCAAGATTATTTAGAGTTACAGGTTCAGAAATCACTCCCGAAGCTTTAAGTAAATATTCGAATGACACGAGAATCAGGAAATTCAAAAAGCCTGTCTTAGTAATTCATGGTACAAATGATTTTATTATACCATCTTTCCAAGGAGAATTGATCTTTAAAAACATCCCGGAAAAAGTTGAAAAAAAACTCGTATTAATCGAAGGTGCCGGTCATAACAATATTTTCTCTTATGAAGAGGAATATATAAATCCACTTAAAAAATTTATAGATCATCATAAATAACCAAACTCTAAATTTTTTATAAAAATTGGACTCGTAAAAACTCATTTATTTATTCTTACAAAAATAAATTAATAGTCTAAAAATGTTGTGAGTTTATTGAACACCTCTAAGTATAACTACTGTCCCTTTTGTGGAAAAAAATTGTCTAATTTAACAAGGCCCCAATTGAATTTTTGTTGCTTTTGTGGAGCTCAATTAAAAAAATCAAAGAATTCTTTAAAGAGTGGTAAACTATGTACGATTTGCCATGAGTCTATCGACATTAAAAAACCGAATATAGTAGAATGCTCATTTTGTGAGAGTAAATACCACAATAGATGCATAGAATCTTGGTTATTAAAGTATAATTCTTGTCCTTTATGCCTTAATGTATTTCTGATGCCGATACAGATCATAAATGAAAAAAGATAATGATAAAATACGATTTAATCTTTTAAGAACTCATAAATTAAGATTTCTCTAAATTCTTTATCTTTTGCACTAAAGGGAATTATGTTATCCCCATCATATTCGTCTGGCAGAACTTTTCTTTTAAAAGCATCTGAGAAGGGAATAATCAGTCGTGATATATCCGGGAAAAGTTCAGAAATCTCAATATCTGATTCTTCGTCTAAATCTTCGATTTTTCCATATTCTGGTTTTATACTCAATTTAAATCCCATAGGCTATTTTTTATTTTAATATAATGTTTTTCTTATTTAAGAAAAAACACCCGACAAATTTAGTGAAGACTTCAGACTTTAATATATGGTTAAAACTTATTTAAAGTAAATTCTCTTGTAATAAACTTTTAAGCTATTTCTGGCCTCTTTCGTTGGCTTAAATCCAACGAAATAAGACATTTTGAAAACAAAATTTGTTAAACAAGTTTTGAAAGCAAAAAGAACCTCCTTTTCCTTTCTCTAGTTTGCTGATTAAAAAAATTAAACAACTTAGCCATGTAAAAATTCTCGTTTTAAAATTTTCTGATAAGAGGGATCTCTTTTCTCAAATGGTATTTTTTCATGACCATGATAAATATATTTATCTTCTTTTCTCTCTCCAAAGTTGGTGAATGGAATTACAGCTTCTGATAGATTTGAGTAGTAATCTCTTTCAAAGTGATCAATAATATCTTGAAAGATTATTATTTTTTTCTCTTCTACCGACATGGTGCCTTTTACAAATAATATATTAAACATCATATGAAGTCGTAATATATAATGATAAAGAAAAACAAAGGTTTTTAAATAAAAAACAACAGTTTTGAAGAGTTTTCTTATATGTGACGTCGTTAACATTGGTTGATAAATTTACCCCAATTATGAAGCTTTATCAAAAAAGAAAGATATAACTCCTTTAATTCAAAAAAATAATTGTTTAAAAGGAGGTAAAAAGAGATATGGATTATGAACAAATAATATTCGAAACTCAGGATGAGATTGCAACCATCACTTTAAACAGACCTGAACGTTTGAATGCTTGGACATGGCAAATGGGGATGGAGGTGTGGGATGCTCTTAATATAGTTGAAAATGATCCTAAATTACGAGTTACAATATTAACTGGTGCGGGAAGGGGATTTTGTGCAGGTGCTGACTTATCTAGTGGTGGGAATACATTTGATGGTTCAAATCGTCCACGTGAAGCGGATGAAAGGAATAGGCGTGAGGGGGGTACCGTACGACGTTATTTCTCCTTGAAAAAACCCGTAATTGTTGCTATCAATGGCCCCACCGTTGGTGTAGGAGTCACCTTTATTTTACCTTTTGATATCAGAATCGCCTCCGAGAGTGCGCGGATAGGAATTGTCTTCAATCGACGTGGCGTTATACCAGAAATTGCTTGTCCCTGGATTTTACCCCGTATTGTAGGAATTAGCCGTGCTGCTGAATTAATGTATACAGGAAGGATATTAAATGCTCAAGAATCATTGGAATTTGGGCTTGTAAGTCGAGTGGTACCTGATGATAAACTTATGGATACAGCTCTAGAGATTGCTGATGAAATATTATTAAATGCTCCCGTAAGTGTCGCACTTACAAAGTATATGTTATATCAATTCCTCACTGAAACAGACATTGATAAAGCTGAAATGATTAATCACCGATATTTTGGCTGGACAGGTTTACAACCAGATGCTAGAGAAGGAGTTATATCCTTCCTTCAAAAGCGTAGACCTCAATGGAAACTTAAAGTACCTGGTGATTTACCCGAGTTTTTTCCTTTAGAATAATTCTAGTAAAAATAATTCGTCACCTCAAAAATTAGTGAAGGAGAAATTTTACACCTAAAAAAAACATGAAGATCATGTAACACTAAGGGAAATAATTCCTGAAGAAGTTCAATACTGTCGTAGTTTACAGAAATAAAGCTGAAATCTAATTAATCCTTAATTTTCCTAAATACCGCAAGAAGATCTGCAAGATAGGCAATATTGATTTATAAAAAGAGATAGTTTTTTTCTTAATTTTAATTAAAAAGAAGAATCTTCACCATTCAAAAATACATTAAACTTTTCATATGACATTATATGTAAGGATTATAAAACAACTAATGCATAAGCTATATAAATTACTAGATAACCAAAGCTTTTTGAATAAATATTGGGTTATGAACTAATTTTCTAAATAAATTTTTTAATTCTTTATAACTCGTATAATTTTGAGAGCTTTTAGGCTATGAATATTTAAATAAATAACAGTTCATAGTAGAATTATGAAACTAAAAAATAAAGTCGCTTTAATTACGGGGGCAGCATTAGGTTTCAAAGAGGGGGGTCCATCAATAGGGAGTGCCATTGCACTTAAACTAGCATCTGAGGGTGCTAAGATTGTGGCCGTTGATATTTTAGAAGAGATGGGTCGAAAAACCATAGAAAAAGTTATAGAAAACGGAGGCGAAGGAATATTTATTAAAACAGATGTCTCTAAAACGAAAGAAGTAAGAGATGCTATAAGTCTTACTGAAAAAAAGTATAAAAAATTGCATATTTTAATTAACTGCGCAGCGTCATATGAGGGAAAAATTTTTAAGAATGTTGTTGATACATCTGAAGAAGATTGGAAAAGAATTATTGATATTAATTTAAACGGTTATTTTAGATTTGCTAAGTTTGCCATTCCTTTAATATTGGATAGTGGGGGTGGAGTTATCGTAAATATATCATCTTGTGCTGCTTTTAAGGTTTTAAAGAATTTTTGTGTATATCCTGTGACTAAAGCGGCAATAAATGCTTTAACAAGAACGCTAGCTATTGATTTTGCGCCTCAAATCCGTACAAACTCAATTTGTCCCGGATTCGTTAGAATTGCAAATTCCGAAGGTGACCGAACACCTAAAGAAATTGAAGAGTGGATTAATAATATATCAAAAACTTACCCCTTAAAAAGGGTATGTACTGTTGATGAGATTGCTAATGTTGCTTTATTTCTAGCTAGTAATGATTCCTCTTTTATTAATGGTGAATGCATAATTGTTGATGGTGGGAGAATAGTATCTGATACTCATGAATTTTAGTTTATACCCCCATATTTTTTTAAAAAAAATATTGAAATTTAGGTTCTTCAGAAGAAATCGCGAAAATAGTTGTTTGTCAAGGGAAAAAGCTCTTGAAGAAGCTCAATCTTGTTCTTATTTACATAAATAAAGTCAAATTCTAATAAGTTCTTGATGGTTCTAAAACCTGCTACGAGTTGGGAAAAATAACCAATATCTATTTCCAAATCCACATCTTTCTTTGATGTTTCCTCATATTTTACTTCAATCTTCTTATCATTGGAACTTAAAGTAAAATAACCGTCATTCCAGGGACAGAACTCATCGTGAATATTAATTAAGATTGAAAAATTATCTTTACAATATCTTAAATTCTCTAAAACTGTTTTTATATTTATAATTCTTAACATAGAGTTGCTCCCGATATAACGCTCCTTGATTCGGGGTGTTTCTAGTAAATCTATTATATTTTCATTGACTGGAAAAAAACCAGCAATATATTTTCGTTGGTCTCGATGGCTCCAAAGGAAATTAAATATTGTTTGTTCCGCAATTTTATCAAGCCAAAATACCTCTAAAATCGTTATTGTTTTTTCAGGATTTTTAACCCATTCCTGACCAATTAGGCTACGTTGTGCAAACCTTATTATTACATACCCTACAGGTTGATCTCCATTATAACAGATGAATTTAAAATTATCCTTAAAGTAGGTTCTCCAGTTCTCAATCATAGGTCTTTTTGCTATATAGTCAAAATTCATTACTACTTCGTCGTAAACTTTTCTAAAATCATCAGTAATTCTCTCAACTTCCTTCATAGAGTAATTTGTCTCTTTGTATTTAATATCTGAAATTTTGAAATGGTAAAAAACCCTTTCATCAACAAGTTTATACCCTAACATTTCATAAAAGGAATATTTAAACGGGTAAAGGACAGAAATGGGGATATTATTTATGTTCATATCTTTAAAACATCTTATCATTATATCTCTAATTATTCCACTGTTTCGATATTCTGGTTTAGTAGCAACACCCATAACACCTCCCATTTTGAAATCTCGAGAACGCATCCTAATATCAAAGGGAATAATTCCCACGCAAGCAAATAATAAGTCCTTTTCAAATGCACCTATATAAGAATCCATTGGTAACGAATCTTGAGGCCATTCAAGATTTTCATAACTATTTTCGAATGTCTGAAAGGCATACCTCATAAGTTTTCTACATACTTCTCGATCATTTTCAGTAAGTGTTCGAATCTCCAAATATTATCTCCTCCTATTATTTCTTCTTCATTTTCAATATTTTGAATCATAATCTTAAATAGATTTAAAATAATCATAAAAATGTGTTAAATAATATAGAATCCTTAAAAAATATGGTAATGAAAATAAAGTAGATTAAGAAAGTAATTAGCTTTTCAAATTTTTATACATTACGTTTCTAAAAATTCAATAATCTCTTGAAGTTTTTCTATTCTTATATTATAGAGTAAATAAATGAACTTCGATTGAACTATGGTAAAAAACTAAATCAGATTTCCACTTATTAAAAAAAAGGAAAAAAAAAGATGATTTGTTAATTAATCTCTCTTTACCAGTGATATAATAAAAATCCCAATTCCCATTATGATCCCAACTGAGATCATAGCCCATCCATATGCTGCTTTACCAATTAGATCGTAAGATAACATTACAGAACCCCAAACAAATGGACCTAATGCTGAAGAAAGTTTTCCACTAAGCTTAGAAAACCCAAAAAATTCCCCGAATTTTTCCTTGGGAGCTAGTTCTATAACCATGATCCGTTGTGCTGTCCATGTTCCTCCTAGAGCTGGTCCTGCAACAATACCCATTAACAAACTCAAGATAAATGGGACATTTAAACCAATATCAATGTATGGGGTTGCAAATACTAATACAATTCCCATAGTTAATGCAATCCCCCATAACGCTCCCACGAGAAAGAATGTATTCTTTGCGCCAAACTTATCCCCAAATTTTCCGACAAAATACGTGAACGCAACTGCAGATATTGTAGCGATAATTATGAATAGGATTGCGAATAGAGTTGTCCCACCTCCAATAATTAGACCATCAGTCACTATTGGTGTCATGTAAAGGACTATAACATTAGCAATGTCAGCAACAAAAAAGTAACCAATTATAAATATAAACATTGATCTATGTTTTCTAATATCTTTGAATGTACTTCTCAATTGATTAAAAGTATTTTTGATTAACGTTCCTATCGGAGGTCTTTTTCCTTTCTTCTGTTTTTCACGAACATAAATAAATGGAATAGCAAAAACTAAAAACAGAACCATGGGAATAACAAAAGTGAACCAATATCCAGTATAACCATATTCAGGTGGAGGAGTAGAAACAGTATCGTGTAATAATATAATTAACGGATACATGACTAAAAGAGCAATAATGGTACCTAAATAACCCCAAGCAACACCAAAACCTGCAACTCTTCCAATATCTTCTCTTTTTGCAATGAATGGAAGCATAGCATCATAAAACGTTAAACTAAATTGATAGGCTATATTCGCAATGACATAGAATATCAGCACTGTCGTAAGGTCATGGAAGAATCCAAGTAAACTCGCAAAAAGAATAATAATTCCTGTTAGGCTTATAACAAAAGGTTTTCTCTTTCCTACGTTATCACTTAAAGCACCTAATATGGGGACACATACTGCTACCACTAACTGCATTAGGAAACTGACTGTACCATAAAGAAAACTGACACTACCATATGACAACGAATTTTCTAACTGTCCAATAACCAGTATATAACGGTTAATAATTAAACTAACTATAACCATCGAATAAATTGTGTTGGCTAAATCATACATAGCCCAAAAAAATACATTCTTTCGAGACGTTGTAGTTTCATATTCAATTTCATCACCTAATATCATTCCAGAGGGCGCTTTTTCTTCTTCCGACATAATATTCACTTATAATTAGATTTAACTTATGAATATAAGTGAAATATGATTTTCTTAAAAATTTTATGTTATCTATTTGAATTTTATAATCTTCAACTGATATTAGAAAAATTATGGAGTTATATTGAGATATTGAAAAATCTATGAGTAAAATTATTTTTTTTAACCTTTTTTCAAGATTTTTAAAAAGAAGGAAATGTGATTACCGATTTATAAACTTTAAATTCAACTTTAAAATCATTAGCAAATTCATGCTTTAAAATCATTTTGTAATCCTGATCCCTTTCTTGAAATGGAATTTTTTCTTTCCCGGAGTAAATGTCAATCTGTTTATTGGATTTAAATATTTTAGAAAAAGGAATGACAATTTTAGAAAAAGTATCCCGTAAATTGTCTTGATCCATATTTATTATATGGTTTGTTTTTCTTGTATCCATGTTAAAATCACTTTCCTACTCTTTAACTATTAATTTACCCCTAATCCGGAGCTTTACTCCAAGTTTTTCTAATTTGTTTTTATGTTCAAAGATGATATCCCTAAGAATTTTTTTGCTAACTTCTAATTGCTCTGCAAAGATATCAAATTCAATCTCATTAAAGAGTTCTGAATATTTTATTATTTTCTGGATTGTACTTTGAATTACCTGATTATAATCAGTGATCTCGATTTCTCTTGTGATATCATTTAAATCTATATCATAATTACTCTTAAGAATATTCGGGTTGCTTTCAATCCAGTTATGTATTAGATTACGAATAGTTTCTGAACGTGATTGTTTTCTCTTCTTTGCCATCAGAGTTATGACTCTTTCATCAAACGCATCTAGACTAAACGTAATTCTAGACAAGTCTGATGACTTTTGTGTTTCTGATGGCATTTTTTCAAATTCCCGACAAAATTTTCTAATTATTATAATCATTTCTTTTCGGATATTTAAATATTTGCATGAGTGATCATCTGATGCATCACTGAAGATGCATAGATTTATAAATGAAGAGGATCATATGTTATACATATGCCACGCATATGTCATACAAATATTATATCCTTCTGTGTGTAAGATGTTAGAACTTTATACCCCAAAATATGAAGTGCTAAGCACCAAAGAACGTGTTACCATCGATTTACTCAAAGATGGACAAGATTTTTTGGAACAATTTGATATCAAACCTGAACTTTTACTTGATACAGTTTCATTGGTATATAAATATCTAAGAAATAACAGAAAAATTCCTCATAACTTATACAAGTTTTTCATAGCTGCATATTACATCATTTCAAGACATCCGTTTAGCTTCCCTGCGCATGAATCTAAGAAAGATTTTTGTAATAAATTTGGAATTCAAGTCAGTTCATTGGAATATTGTGTCGAAAAAATTACAAACTCCTTAAACTATCTTAAGATACTCGACGACATGAATTTCCCTTATTTTGTTGATCCTAAAAGAGATATCAGTTTGAATGTGATTAAAAAACTTATCAAGTCTAAAGTTGACAAAGCGATGATGAGTTTTTTACTATATCATCAATCAATTAATTCTCAAATCATTACTGAAGAATTAGTTTATGAAGTAATTTTTGAACAAAAAGCTTTTCCTGAGGAATTATTTCGACAGTTATATGAAATTGCATTTGAATTTGTCGAAAAAGAGTTTCTCGATTATAATCAGTATGTTAAAATGCAGCAAAAATTCTTTATATAGCTCGAAATTCTAATTTTCATTATTATCATAATCTTCTTTCAACATTTTGTAATGGGTTTCACTAATTAAGGTTCTATCTTCAAGTTTTATATTATCTTGATAGAAACCTTCTTTTTTGAAGCCACATCTTTCAGCAACATTTTTACTTTTTATATTATAAGGCTTAGTTTCTCTAACTCTCACAATAATATTATCCGCTTGAAGATCCTTGAAAATAAAATCTATTGCTTTTTTCGTCGCCTCAGTAACATAACCTTTACCTTGTTGATTTTTATCAATAAACCAACCAATTTCAAAAGCGGGTAGGTTCCAATCAATCGGTTCAATCCAGATATGACCTAAAAAATTCTGAGTTGTTTTTTGCCAATAACTCAAAACAAAACGATTATGTCTATTCCAATCTGAAGCTAATTCCTCAATCCAGTTTTCAATTTTATTTATATCATTGCTCTCAGTAATATATCCTAAAATATCTTTTAGATGTTCTCGATTACCATTTTCAACCATATCGAAAAACGGTTGACCATCACCGACTCTATAGGGTCTCAGGATCAGCCTTTTTGTTTCGAAATGGGAAGGAATCTTTATAGGCATGTTTTCTTTAATATTTAATATTTCCGTTATATTAAATTGTTAAATAATATTAAGAGTCTTTTTTAAAAAAGGAATAACTAAAAAATTAAAAAGGAATAGAAAGTAATTTTGCTACTCAGTAAGTTTCTTTCCTAATTCTAAAGCCCATGTTTTAACTTTTTCAGGATCAGTATAATCCCTATCGGAGTATCTCCCTCCAAAAGCTTCCATTGCTATTGGCTTGATGTGAGGATTCTTAGCCAGTTTAGTTCTTAAAAATTTTGTCACTGCTTCTTCATAACTCTCAGGAACTCCTGCCATCCCAGAAGACAAAAATTAGTGAATAACGTTTTTGCTATTTCGGTAGCGAATCTCATTTTCGATTTTCTTATCTTAAATTCACCTTAAAAAAGCAATTTTGCTCCTTATCTTATTTAGAAATCCTCTCTTATAGAGTAGTAGTGCGTCTGCAGTACTTATTGACAAAAAATTATCTAAAATTAACAAAAGAGAGCAATTTTTTGGCTATAATACTTATAATTTTCAAAGTATTCAAACCTTCATAACATTCTTTAATCTTTATAGAGCATAAGATCTTCAAGAATATTTTCTACTTTAGAAAATACACCTGTAATTAAACTTAATTCTTTTTTTGACATAAAAGCCCGTTCGAACACATTTCTAAAAGCAAAATACACCTTTTCTTTCTTATGGGTTCTAATTTTTAATTTTTCAATCAAATTTTCAATAATTTTCAAAAGAGACTGACGATTTTCTCTTTGTGCAACCATTACAGGATTCCTTCCTCTTCCAATATTAATTGTATTTAGCTTTTTAAAAATCTCATATAAGATAATTCCACAAGCATGAGATATATTTAGTGTTGGATATGAAGAACTTGTAGGTATCCTCAGAATTATATCAACAAGACCAATCTCTTCATTATCTAACCCCCGAGATTCTCTTCCAAATAAAATCGCGATCTTTAGAGGCTTTACAGAAGATGGGAATTTAAGATCTTCGGGAAAGATTGCCAACCTTTGGATATTTGAAGCGTTCTTACCTTTAGAAGTTGTTGCAAGAACTAGATCAAAATTTTGAAGATAATCCTTAAATACATCAATATGATTTTCGTTTTCTTTTAATTCTATTGTTTCAGCATTCATTATTATATCCTTTCCGTGCATTGCAAAACCATGAGTTCGATGGGTGAATATGTTTTTTGTGTTCTCAATAGGGTGGAATATTACAAGTTTTTCAAAATCAAAATTTGCCATTACTCGTGCAATTGCACCTATATTTGCAGCATGTTCTGGTCGTACTAGAATAACGCTAACATCAAGGTTTTTGTAATCTTCAATTCTTTGAGTTTCTCGAAACAACTCTAAATCTCGTTTGAGTTTTTTTTTGTTCGACAAAGGCGTAACCTCTTTTTTAATACAGATAAAAATTCATCTTAGACAAATGGGGATAAAATTAAAAATTTTTGCTTAAACTGAAGTTTTTTATTTCAACAATAAGAAAAAAATAAAATTTTAGGAGTTATAAAAATACTTATCTCAGGGGAGAATAGGGTAATGTATATAAAGGAATGATTCTTTCTTTTGGTGCATTTTGCCGAAGATCCCGAATCCATTGTTGATCCTTACTAAAAGGACGATATGCCATATTTTCAGTATTAAAATATAAATCTCCCTTCCATAAATCCATTATTTGATTTGGACTTCCAGCTATTGGTCGCCAACTTGCGATAATTGGCATAACTTTATATCCTGCGGATATTCCGGCAATCATATCTTGCATTTTACCTGGATTTGCCTCTAAAATAGCCATACAATATGCTTTAAGTGGATTTTTTTGACTTTCTTCTATTGCCTTATGCAGTATCTCTGGAGGAACTGCTCCTATAGGTTCTAACAATCGAGTACGGCGTTCTGGTGAATAAATTTCTAATTGAGCTATATACTCTCCCCATTTTTTATCCTGACAAGAATTAATACGAAAATTCTTCAAAGCTTCAATATCGGCAAATTCAAAAATCTGTGTTATTTGCATAACCCACTCGTAATGTGCGTTCCATGCAGCTACTAAACGTGCACCAAGACGTTTAGTTGCCGGGACAAGTAATTCTTCAGCTATTTTGATATATTCATCTCGGATATCTGGACTTGCTGGGGTGATATTAAGAGTTTGTTCTAGATAAATCATAATGTTTATCAACCTCTAGTTTTTGGATTATTTTTTTAAATAGGTTATATTATATATCATTTTAGAATAGGTGATTATTAAAGTTTCTATTGAAAAATATAGAGAGAATTCATTTTAATTGTGAATATGGTAAAGGGAATATTATTACTAAACGTTCTTTTGGTGCTAGTTCTCGAAGCCTTTTAAACCATGATTTTGACCCTTCTACAGCCGGCTGATAATCCTGGGGAATTAAGGAGCCTTTCCATAAATCATTCACTTCATTTGGTTTTCCTGCTATAGGGCGCCAACTAGCAATAATAGGTGCATTTTTTGACAAATCATTAACGAAATCAACAAATTCAATCATTTTATTCGGATTTACATCAAGATTTGCAAAACTATAAACTTTTTGCGGTGTTTCCTGGCTTTCTTCAATCGCTTTATGTAATATTTCAGGTGGAATTGCCCCTATTGGTTCAAGCAAGCGACTACGACGCTCAGGAGCGAAGTTTTCTAATTCTGCGGTATATTCACCCCACTCTCGATCCTGACTTGCATTAATACGGAATTCTTTTAATGCATCTATATCATTAAATTCAAACACATGAGTTACCTGATAATACCATTCATAAGTACTAAACCAAGCAACAACAAGTCGTACTCCTAAACGCTCACAAGCAGGTATTAATAATTTTTGAGAGATTTCTACTAATGAATCAAGTCTTTCTGGAGTAGCTGGTGTTAGATTTAATGTTTCTTGAAGATATATTGTCATTCGAATCAATTTCTTTTTTTAATATTCAAATATTCTGGAAAATCTGATATCAAGGTTGTTATAGTTAATGGAAGATATAAATATCTTTAGTATCATTAGAATGTTAGGTTAAAGAGGAGATTATTGAATGCCAGTTTATAGAAATATCGGTGAATACCTCGAATTCATCAATATAAGCAATGATGAAATTACGTTGTTTGAGTGGAAACCGGAGAAATCATTCAAGAGATTTGATCTAGATTTAAATATCGTCAGGCAAAATACGATTAGTGATATTTTCTTCCATAAGGATAAAGGAAATATGAAAATTGTTCATATTAGGAAAAAAGGATTAATTTATACAATTGGAGCGAGTATAAAAGTTCAATTTCAACTAATAGAGGCCTTATTAGAATATATAAGTTTTAAGTTTCATGAAACGTACGATATTGATGTTATTTTTTCTTATAGCAATTTTAATCCAAATATCTTCAATAATTTCAAAGAAACAATTGAAGGTATTATAAGAAATTTTGCCGATTTAAATTTAGTCAAAAGGATCCAAGTTGAATGCAGAGTATGTAAAACAGTACTCCCATTATTTGTAAAAAAAAGTTTTATTCAAGATGCAGAGTCCTATCCGGTTCCTATTGTGTATGTTCACGAAGGTCATGCCATTCTTTGTTTTATAGACCAGAATTTTCAACATCGTGGTGTAGAACTTGTCAATATTACTGGCTAGATTTAACTAATAAGAAATTACCCAAATCTAAGTATAATGCTTAACAATTATTTAATAGCATTATCACACTAATATTAATATGGAAGAAAATGAGAAATCTGAGAATACACCTTTTTTTGAAGATATTGTAAAAAAAACAAAAACAGGTATAACATTTCCAAGAGATTTAAGGGACCAATTATTTGAAGAAAATTCAGAAGTGTTCTTTAGATTAGTTGTCCCTCCAGAAAAAGATAAAATAATTTTAGAATTTTTAAGTGAAGAAAAAGTAAAAGAATTTTCTGAACAAATTAAAGCAAAAAAACCAAAGGGAGTACGAACTAAGAGCACTCAAATCAAATCTAAACCTAAGATAGCTTCTCAAATTAGCCCCTCATGGGGTGAGTATTTTGTCTATGATTTTGAGGCTAAAGAAAAGATTACGCCTATTTTAGAATCTGCATTTTACAAATTTGCCGAAACACCCATTAATTTAGAAGACGCCATGGGAAGAGTCAAATATGCGCTTGTTTCTTTTCTCACATCAACCAAAACTGAAAACGCTAAATTATATTTTGCAGTAGAAAAGTTTCTAATAGATGTAATCGATAAATTCAACCAACCTAATTTATTAGATTGGATTTTTGAAAAGATAATTCCTAATGTAGAAAGTAAATTTCTGTATGAACAAGCGTTATTAGCACTTGTGGAAGCAAGTTTGAAATTTAGAAGATGGGATAAAGCAGAATTGTATATCTTCTATGTGTTGAAAAATATTGATAACTATTCAAAATCTGAAATGTATAACATAATGAACTCTTTCAAAATGTTAGTAAAAAGCGTTAAATGGTCGGAAAGAACGGATAAAATTGATCTTCTTATCAAGGAAAAATTACTAGAGTATGAAGAGGGGCTGGAAGATACGTCTTATAAGATTCAAATTATTGAATTTCTTGAAGATTTGCAATATATAGAATTGGCATATGAAAGAGCAAAAAAAATCCAAATGACTTTACCTCCTGAAAGCGTAAAAATTGAGGATGTTCGGAAGCTAGTTAGGAGGCTGCACACGACACCAATTGCAGAAAACAAGCCACAATCAAGTATAGATTTCGATTTAGAAGAAGAAAGCAAGAAAGAATAGATTATCTACCACTTTCTTTGTCAATTTTTTCTTTTGTCACATCTTTTAATTTCTCATCAACTCTTTTAGCTTCTTCTTCTAAGATTTTTTGTTCTTTCTGTTCAATAACCTTTTGTTTTAGCTCTAATTCCACTTGAGATAATTCTTTTTCTTTTTCAATTAACTCTTCTTTGATTTTTAATGTCTTTTCCTTTTCAATGATTTCCCGTTCTTCGAGTTCTTTTTCTTTCTCCTCTAATTCGAGCTTTTTCTTTTTTATCTCTAAATCTTTTTTCTGTAATTCTAGTTCTTTATCCAGAATTTCACTTGCTTCTTTTTTTAACTTTTTAGGCACTTTTTTCATGGGTGTTTTATCCACTAAGGTTTCTTCTTTAGTCAGTTTTGTTTCCTCTTCCAGAAGAACCTCTTTTAATTTTAGTACTTTCTCTTTCTCCTCTATTGTTTTTTCCTCCAACTTCTTTTCTTTTTCTTCGAGTTCCAATTTTTTCTTCTTAATTTCTAATTCTTTCTTTTTTAGTTCGATTTCCTTGTCAATAATTTCAGACTCTTCTTTCTCTAAATCAGAATCCCTCTTTTCTTCTGATGCTTCTACAATTTCTTCAATTTTTTCAATAGTTACAAACGATTTTAAAATACCATCAACTGAACTTTTTAATTCTTCTTTTTCAAGAAATTGTGAATTCTCTTTAACGTAATCTGTCAGAATTTTCGTTACCAATGAGGGTGATTTTTGACCCAATGCTTTTAAAGCCTGGATTGCTTTCTCTACCACAAATTCTTTCTCATCAGTAAGTTTTGATGCAATACTCTTAATCAATGAATCATCTTCAATTAAGGTATCTCCTCCTGCCATATAGATTAAAAGTTGTAAATCTGCTTCTCGTACATTCGGATCATCTGAATTCAATAAATCCTCACTATATGGTAAAAACAGATCACACTCATTTTCACAAATAGTTTTTAACAATAACAAAAAGGTGTATCTTAATACAGAATCTTTTTTGGAAAGGTTTTCTAGTAACGATGGGATATCAATTACTAGATTTTCAATTAAAAACCTTAATACTGTTCTTCCTCCATGAAGTGACAATAATAATTCAATAATATTTTCAAGGCGATCGATATAATTTTCTTCTGTAGAATCACTAAGGTAAAGCCCTATGAACTTAACAGCATCATCAATCCTACCATCTTTTACAAATTCTTTTATAGAGTTAATTTCTATGAGGTTCTTCTCATTTTCTTCCATTTTAATCACTTTCCAATCTTTTATACCCAAATTATATAATAGTCAGTGTAAATACGAGTTATGAAATTCAAAATTAATCTTAAATCCCTAAACCTTAGAGGTGTTCTCCTCTCATCTTCGGAATAGTTATTAGTGAGAAGTGATATCGATAAAACGATTTCTAGATTTTGATTCTTATCCATTTGAAGATGAATCTCATCGCAATACTGAGTCAACGCATTTAAATCTTCCCAAAATGTATTCCAAAAATATAGATCTGCCTTTGAATCATTTACTTCAGCTGCTTCATTTGTCACTCCTGATAGTATATCATAAGGGATTTTAACAGATATTTCTACATGTTCTGAACCTAAATATCTTAGGTTAACTTCAGGAAAATATATATCCGCATAGAGTTTACAGAGGCCATACAACATATCTAGACTAACAATTTTTTCACGATTTGCATTACAGAGAGCATATCCTTCTTCTAAAAAAATAATGTGAATCTTGTCATCAAATTTAAAAAATAAGTATTTATCAGTTAAAAGATACTTAAAATTTTCATTACGATTTTTAATTCTATCATCAAAGATCTCTTTAGCTTTTTCCCAGTTTTTAAAAGAAACAAACTTATTCAATTTACGATAATCTCCATGAAAGAAAATATCTAAAAAATCTATAATATATAAATATGCATCGTATGGTCTATATACGACTGTTTTATTTCTAAAATGTCTTTCGACAACACCTTTATGAACACTATAACAAAATTGTGGTAAATCCTCGATGGTGAGATTATTTTTAATTCGGAATCTAAGCAAAAATCGTCTTGAACACATAGGAGTTAAGGTACAAACTATTCTATCTCGCTCACATTCGTCGAAACATAACGTTTTGATTCGTTTATTAAGTAAATCTAACAATTCAGATTTGTCTTTTGCTTCTGCTTCACTCTCCAGAAATTTTAGATAATGTTTAGGCTCTAGGGGCATTTTAATGAATTTCTAAAACTAATAATTCAATTTTCTTCTAATAAATATAAAAAATGAAATCTAATATCTTTTGTGATTCAACTAAATTCTACCAAACCGCACCATTTTTTTTTACATTATAAATTCTAAAGAATTATTAATAAGTGTTTCTTCTTATTTTATTAATGTTAAGGCAAATTCATATCTTTTATAATCGGGAGCATATCTTTGTCAAAGATTATGCAATTGCTTTTGGAAATACAGAGTTAAGAAATATACAAGATACTATAGATAAATATATGAGAATGCCCGTCCCAGGTAAAATTATTAATCGTAAAGTTTCTACTTTTCAAATATTTCACAAAGGAATTGATGATCTCTATTTTTTACTTGTCACTGATTTAATTGATTCTCTTCACTATATTGAAGAAGTTATGGAAAAAATTATAACTAAATTTCAAGATAATTTTCCAACTCCCTTAAAAATCAAAGATCCCAGTTCAGAGAAAAATAATTTTGTAAATTTCCTAAACCAACTTCAGAAAGATTTGCATTCAAAAATAACAATAATTGGTCCTACTTCTGCGGGTAAAACAACACTCTATAATCTATTAAAGGGGGATGAAGAAGAATCTGTTATGGATTTTGCAACCTCAACGACAATCAAGATTGAGGATCTTTATTTTGAGCTATGGAATTTTAGATTAAAAGATAATTTTTCCAACCTTTGGCCTAAAATAATCAGGGGCTCTGATCTGGTAATATTATTATTTAATTTAGCAAATTATAATCTGAAGATCTTAGACCATTTTATGAATATATATAAAATCGAGAATAATCTTGCTAAATTATTAATTATTGGAAATAAACGAGAATTAGTAGATGATGATGACATTCGAAGAATCAAAAACGAATTAAATAGAGTTGATTTTAAGGAGATATCACTAAATGCTCCCGATGCCAAATCCCAAATTTTTGATTTTATAAAAGAATCTCTAGGTTTAAAAGAAGGATTACCTCCTAATTTTGAAGATTCAATCAAAGAAGCAGAAGGATTGGAAGCTATGGGAAACCAACTTCAGGCTTTAGCGAAATACCGTGATCTTATCAAAATATGTACGACATATCAAGATTTTGAACATATTAAACAATTCGAACAGAAAATAACGGATATAACAGTGAAGTTGAAAGAACAAAAACAGTTGAGAAGGGAAATTGAAAAAGATAAAGCTTTCGAAATCCCAAAAGAAATAAAATTTAAGAAGAAAATTAAAGTTAAGCCATTACCCTCGACTGCTGAAACAGTAGTGTTATTTCAGGAAGAAGAAACAGAGGAGGCATTGCCACCTCCGCCAAAAAGATTAACCAGTGATATGATATCATTTCAAAAATTGGAGAGTAAACCCAGTGAATTTAAATCCTTCAAACCTGAGGATGATTCATCTATCCTTAAAAAGCCTATAATCCCCATTAAATCTACAGATGAAAAACCAAAAACAACTGGACTAAAAATGCCAATGGAGTTGTTCACACCCCATGAAGATCTAAAAATTGAGACTAAAAAGGTTGAAAATGTAAATTTCATTGAAGAATTACACAGAATGATCTCTGAAAAGGGAAGCTCTCTTAGTTTAAAATTATGTGAACATTTAATTACAGATTTAGCAAAATCTTTAGGAAGAGCGATAACATTTGAAGATGTAAAGTTAGCAGCAGAGTTTTTTGTTAAGCAAGAGCAAATGACATAAAACTTAAACCTAAAATTCTTAACTAGTTCAATAATAGTTCAGATTATACTTCTTTTAAAGTAATTAAATATTGATAAAAACAATAACAAAACTTTTTTGTATACTATTAACTAGATTTCTTAAATCTACAACAGTCTTTAATATAGGTTTTAAAAATGAATGCTATGAATGAACTCAAAGAACATTTTGCTGAAATAATGAGACTGAACTATATTTCCGCATTATTGAATTGGGATCAAGAAGTTAACATGATGAATTATAAATCTGTCGAAGGGAGATCAAAACAAGTGTCATTAATACGTAAATTAATTCATCAAAGAATTACCTCTGAGAAAATTGGAAGATTAATAAAAAAAGCTGAAAACCTTACTCTGGATGAAATTGAAACTGCTATGTTACGTGAAATTAAAAGGGAATATGATTTAGAAACAAAACTCCCTGAAAAGTTAGTTACGGAAATAGCCGAAACTAGTATTTTAGCTTCAAAAGATTGGAGAGATGCTAGAACAAAAAGTGATTTCTCTATATTTGAAAATTTATTAGAAAAAACTGTAGAATTGCAGAGGGAAAAAGCCGAAAGACTTGCAACACATCCAGACTTATACTCAACATTGATAGATCTTTATGAGCCAGGGGCAACTTATGATTGGATTGCTAATATTTTTAACCCTCTTAGACCAAAACTAATTGATTTTGTAAAAAGGTTAAATAGCTCCTCGAACAAACCCGATGGTTCCATATTTGAGAAACATTACGATGAAGATAAACAATACGAATTGAGTAGGAAAGTTATTGAAAAATTACAATTTGACTTTGGTTATGGACGTCAAGATAAGGTAACACATCCCTTTACAACTTCACTTGCTGCATTAGATGTTAGAATAACCACAAGAACGACAGAACCATTCCCAGATTGCATTACAAGCACTATACATGAATACGGTCATGCAATTTATGAAATGGGCATTAAAAAAGAACTCCATGATACGATCTTATGTACCGGTACATCAATGGGAATTCATGAATCCCAATCAAGAATGTGGGAAAATGTAGTAGGACGTAGTAAAGAATTTTGGATGTATTGGTATCCTACATTTCTGGAATACTTTCCAGAAAATTTAAAAGGCGTTCCAATGGAAGAATTTCATCGAGCTATTAATATCGTCGAACCTTCTTTTATAAGAGTAAATGCAGATGAAGTTACATATGGTTTACATATAATAATGAGATTTGAAATTGAGAAGGATCTCATTGAAGGTAAAATTCAAATTAGAGAGTTACCAGAGATATGGAATACGAAATTTGAAGAATTGCTAGGAATTGTACCGCCAAATGCGGCTCAAGGTGTTTTACAGGATGTTCACTGGTCGATGGGGAGTATTGGTTATTTCCCTTCTTATTTTCTAGGGAATCTATATGGCGCACAAATTTATGCTAAAGCTTTAGATAAGATGCCAGACTTACCCGATGATTATAAAAAAGGTGAATTCTCTAATTTATTAAATTATCTTAGGGAAAATATTCATCAATATGGCGCTATCTATAGAGCTAATGATTTAATCAATAGAGTTACTGGAGAAGATTTGAATTCAGATTATTTTTTAAAGTACATCGAAAAGAAATTCACACCAATTTATAGATTATAACTCATTTCTTTTTTTTCTTTTGTGAAGTATTTATTCTATATAAAATTACCATGGGTATTCAAGGATGTTGTTACATATTAAAAGATTTTCCGAAAAATTGTTATTACCTTTGGCCCGTAAAATTAAAAGAATACCTGCAAATGTTTTCACATCACTTGGATTGCTATTTTCCTTCCTAGTATTTATAGGATTCATTTTTCGGTTATTATATTTCATTATTATATGCCTGTTTATTACCGAATTTTTTGATCAGTTGGATGGAGTAGTCGCGCGGCTCCAAGGACCTACTACCTTAGGTTCCTTTCTAGACTCAACTTTAGATAGAATTGGGGATTTTTTTATATTTTCAGGTGTGATCCTTAGTGGGTTTACTACAATTGAAGTGGGACTTATAGTTTTAGTTGGATCATTCATAACCTCCTATACACGAGCGAAATTGGAAGCATTGGGTGTTGAAAATCTTTATGGACTTGGATTACTAGAAAGAACTGATCGAGTTCCCATTCTCTTTATAGGAGCACTATTACAATTATGGTTTCCTTTTGCTTTATGGTGGACGATGATATTTCTAGCAATTGGGACTTGTATAACTGCCCTACAAAGAATCATCTTTGCTTTTAAAAAATTTTCAAAAAACAAAAATAATGTTCCCGCACCGCAAAATTTTAACCAATTGCAGTAAATAATTATTTGGTTAATAAATAATGTTAAATCTTATTATCAATCTATTTAGTAAATATAATTAATTTGCATTTCTGAGTAATGAAATAATGGTAAATTGTTTAATAATAGGTCATGGCGCGAGAGAGCACGTCATTGGAGAGACTCTGGTAAAAGGGGGTGCGAAATTGTTTGCCTTCATGAGTTTTAAAAATGCGGGTTTAGACGACTTAAGTGAAGAGATAAAGATTCAATCTGAAACAGATTTTAAAGAAATTCTTGATTTCGGCAAGAAAAATAATGTAGATTTTGCTGTGATCGGTCCGGAAGCACCTTTAGTTGTCGGTATCGTTAATGCTTTAGAAAAAGGCGGGATCCCCTGTGTAGGGCCTAATATTGAAGCTGCTCAATTAGAAGGTTCGAAGGTTTTCATGAGAGCTCTTCTTGAGAAATATAAAATACCCTCAAACGTAAAAAATAAAATGTTTGACTCCATGGATCATCTTGAAAGTTATATTAAGGATATAGGCCAAGAAAATATTGTAGTGAAACCAGAAGGATTAACTGGAGGAAAGGGTGTAAAAGTTTATGGAGATCATCTTTTTTCAAAAAAAGATATTATAGAATATTGTAAAGAACTAATTCAAAATAAATCCAGATTCCTTCTGGAAGAAAAATGTGAAGGTGAAGAATTTACATTACAAGCCTTTGTTGACGGAAAAAATGTAGTAGGATCCCCATTAGTCCAAGATCATAAAAGAGCATATGAGGATGATAAAGGACCAAATACAGGAGGAATGGGATCTTATAGTATGGAAGATCATCTCATGCCCTTTATAACTCAAAATGACGTAGACATAGCACTTGAAGATATGAAAAAAACTGTTGCTGCAGTAAAAGCTGAAACAGGGGTAGAATATAAAGGATTTTTATATGGTCAGTTCATGAAAACAGCAGATGGTTTAAAATTGATTGAATTTAACTCACGATGGGGTGATCCGGAGGCTATGAATGTGTTACCCATTCTTAAAAATAACTTTGTTGATATATGTTGGGCAGTTATAAATGGAAATTTACCGAATAATTTTGAATTTGATAAACAAGCAACAGTCTGTAAATATCTTGCTCCTGAAGGCTACCCAGTCAATCCTAAAAAGGATGAGCCTATTACACTTGATAAAAAGAAACTAGAAAAGGTTGGTGCCAAGTATTATTACGCATCAGTTTACAGGGAGGGTGATAAAATATATACTACAACTTCAAGAGCTATAGGAATACTGGGAATCTCTAATTCACTTGAAAATGCTGAAAAAATTGCCGAAAAGGGAGTTGGTTATGTTCAGGGTAAATTATTTCACAGAAAAGATGTGGGAACACGATCATTGCTGCAAAAGCGAATTAACCATATGAATTCACTTCTTGAGTAAGATTTAAGAAATAGCATGAAATTTTCTCTTTACAACGTATAGTTTTATATTTTATAAAAATCAAATTATAATAACTTTGAAATTAAGCTTTACATGAATGATGAATTGGCATAAACAGAATGCTAAGTATAATTCCCTGATAAATCAACTCTTCCATGATGAGGATTGGCAGCAAAGGGCTGAGGCTGCTAGAGAATTAGGAATCATGAGAGAAGGAAGGGCAGTTAATTTATTATGCCGTGCCTTGAGAGCTGAAAAGGAGTATCTTGTCCTTAACCGAATAATTGAAGCATTGGGTAAAATAAGAGATGGAAGAGCAACACTTAGGATAATAGAAAAGTTGACTGAAGAATTAGACAAACCTGATCTAAATAAATTCAGAATTATTTACATTTTAGAAGCTTTAAAAAGAATTAAAGATAAGCGAGCATTAGAATATGTAGGGTTTTTCTTAGATTCAACTGACGACACATTGAGAGATCTAGCGAAAGAGGTATTTGATGAGATAGAACCAGATTGGCAGAATATAATAAAGAGAGAAAGAAAGGAGAGAACTATACAAGAAATTTTCCGAGTTCAATCCTAACTTTGTTATTTATTCTAAATACCTTAACCTAGAATGTATATCTGGGTAATAAACTCTTAATAATATTGTTATAATAGATCTTTAGATTACTAATTGTAAATAACTTTTATTCTTACTAATTAATAGTGTATTTCATGTCAAAGAAGCTAGTCTGTTGTTGGGATTTAGAGGGTCCGATTAGTGTAATAGATTTTGCTGCTGAAATTGGGAAGATCCTAAGTAAAAGATCTAAATTGAATTTACAGAATTATAATATGGGTGAATTTTTTAGAATGATATCGAATTATGATGATTATCTTATTGACACTCCCGGAATCAAGGAACAATTGCGGATCCCAGAATATCAACCAGGTGACACTCTTAGATTAATGGCACCGTTATATGCCGCGACTTATACAGATGAAGAATTAGTTCATCTAGCTAAAAATAATTTAGGATTATTGCCAGGAAGTAAAGAGTTAATGAAAATATTGC
>JBHLOF010000004.1:0-101733 GCA_048940805.1 Promethearchaeota archaeon | reverse complement strand
AAACCTTTAAAAGAATGTGACAAACTAACTTTAATCGTCAGAGATTACTTAGCAGGAATGTCTGATAAATATTTTAACGAGATCTTTGAGAGATCGTACAATAACTAAGAAATATTTTCTCAATGTTAAATTAGATTTATTCTTTCTAATCAAATTCTTGATCCATATGCAAACTAAACTTACTATAAGTCTCCAATTCTATTTCTCTAAGGAAGTTCTGGATTCTTATTGATTTTTCATTATCGGGTATTTGCATTTTAAGGATCTCTGTAATTCCTTTATCTCTTTTCTCATGCTGAAATTTCGCTACAGCCCTCTGCCTTTCTTCATAATATTTAACAAACTCTTTTGTCTCTCTCTGGGTTGTTGCTTTTTCAGCTTCGGAGGGAAAACCGCGTCTAAATACAATTTCTTTCATTTCATTATACCTTTCCAAAAAATCATCAAAATTTCTGTCTCGGGATAATTCAACTGTTATTAAGATGCTAAAGTAAAAGTCCTCTTTGTTTCGGAATCTATAAAACATATCCGGATTCATCAAAAAGCATTTATATAGCAATTTATTCATTAAAGAGGCAAATTCATTAATATTTTGATTACTAAAATAAAAATCTTTATCTTCCTCACCTTTATAGTAAAGTTTGTACCCGATATTGGTATTTAAATACCTTTTTAAAATGTTATGTTTTTTCAAATATTCAGAATAGTCTTTATTCTCTGTAAATCTTTTATAAGCCCTTAAAGTCTTTTCACTTGTATATTCTGAAGAGATTAGAGGTTTATTATAATTATAAACATATCTTAAGTCTTCCTCATCTTCTAGTATTAAGACGCCCTCTTGTCTTAAGGTCTTCAAGTTATTATCTACAGTCTTCTCAGACATAATTTGAAGAATTCCATTTTTATTGAAATATTGAATCAACTCTTTTCGCGTTGCATATCCGTTCTGTATAATAAAGTCTCTGATTTTTTCTTTGTTGGACCTTCCATCTGCTACTATTCGTTGAAGTTCTTTTTTAAGATCCTCGAGTCTCTGTTTTTCAAACCAATCTTTTACACTATGAGCTTTACCTTCATTATCGTAAATTTTCCCTATTTCCCCTTTTTTTCCTAGACTCTTTTTTTCCATTTTTAAACCTCATAATTACCAGTTGAGTAGTAATCCTATTACTGTTGGGATAGCAATCCAAATACGACAGGAGTAGTAATTCCCAAGTCTTTAAATATTGAATCGTAATATTATTATTTAGCACTGGTATTTTTTTACTACTAAGTAATAATATACCATACTAATATAAATAAATTCCTATCATGTATAATGAAATAAATGATACGACTTGGAAAGTGTGCAATAAATTGTTAGGAGAAGGATACGAAGTAGCTTTAAATCAGAAGAATAGTTATGGTTTTCCTGTTTTTCACTCTTCTGGAACAAACAGGTCTGTTCCTGATATTCTTTTATATGATCCCGTGTACAAGGAGGTACTATTTAATTATGAAGATACATATATCAACAAAACCAACAAAATACTTGCAGGTTTCATCGAAACCAAAAAGGGAGATAAACTCAACAACATCTTTAAGGGAAATTCACAAATATTGCAATATTACATTTATTGGACAACCGAACAATGCAATTTTTATTTGAATAAGAAGAAATTAACACACATAGATATTTATGCTCTTGCTACTGACTATAGTTCGGAAGGGATGCTTTATCACGGAGATTCTGGATTTCGCCCAAAAAAGTTACTTTACCTCTCTGATCGTTATGATATTCTTTTCTACCCTTATACGCATTCGATTTTCACAAGTCTAATGAATGAAAAAACCAGAGAACTAAAAAGAATGAGGGAAAAGAACATGGTGATACGAAGACCCGAAACAGAATTAGGGATAATCTTTTCAAGAATCCCTCAGTTAAATGGACCAGTTACGGATGAGTTTTGGTTCTGGTCAGGTAGTAATCTCAGACCTTTAACGACTAAAAAAAAGATGAACGTCATCAAAATTAATACAGAAATAAAAGCTACGACAGCTCAAGCAGCTAAAGTGGAGAATTTAGAAGGAGACTGTATTTGGTTACCTAAATCGGAAATTCTTGAAAATATAACAATTCAAGACATTGGTACAAAAAAAACACTCAACATTTCTTTATGGCTATATAATCGAAACCAAAGTTTTTTTGGGATCAAATAAGATAATGTATGATTAATTATGCCTCGACGTCGAAAACGTTTAGATGAAAATTCTCAACGAGATATATATAAACGTGCCACAAATAAATTTAGGAAAAATCTTAAAGGCGGATTCCCTCATCTAAAGATAAACTTTTTAAGGAGTAAACAAATACAATCCTTTCCTACGTGCTTAAATTTGACTGAAAAGTATGACCTTGTTCTTATCAACTCCAATAGGCTGATGAGTTTACTAAAACTTGCCAAATTGAGCAAATCAGTCCGCAAATTTGGGCTATTAAGTTTTATATATTTTAGAAATTTCAAGTTGTGATCATGTTTATATATTCCATTTTTCTCTTAAATGTTGTTGGAGAAAAATTAATTTGAGGATTAGAGATGAGAAAAAAGAAGACAATCCAGATAAAGGATCCTAGGTTGAGGAAAATTAGGAATGAGCTTAGAAGTCTTCTTTTCGCAGCCAGATCAGTTAAAATGAATGAGATTCTTGATGCAGAACTAGAATTACAGCAAACTGAAGGATTTTGGGATAAATCACATCCCAACTTTAAGGTTCTTCATAAAAAAGCACGGGAACTTTCAGTTCAAGGGGAAAAATTGACTCATATTTATAAAGCATCAATTCTTTTTTGCCCTGTTTGCATGAAATCCGATAAAGACATGACTTATAATCCAGTTCTGGAGGAATGGCTCTGTACGGAGTGTTATGAAGAGAATAGAAAGTTTCATATCGAGGAGGGACGACCTGATTTATTTCCTTAACAAATTACACATATTAGAGAAGTGAGGGTTTTGAAAAATTTTCAGAACAAGGAGTATGTAGTTTTCAAATTTGAAGAAGATGACGAGATTAATACAGCACAATTAGATGTAGTGAACGGTACTCTTGTAATTGAAAATTATTCAGATGAATATTCACATGAAATGAATTACCATAAAGTTTCTGTTGAGGGGTTGTCACAATTAAAAACTCTTAAAACTCTCATTCTCTCTTATTTTAGTTTAAATAAATTTATAGCTGAGAACCCAATCCCAAAATCCGTTGTCAATTTACACCTAATCGATTGTAGGTTTAAAGATCTTACCTGTATCCACAACTTAACTCAACTAGAATCTTTCACTTTAACTTATCCTGATGGAATAGGGAATTACCAATTTCACTTCCAACAACCAGATTATGCTCCTCTTCAATCATTGAAGGCACTTGGGCTCTCAGGTGTACTCCTTCGGAAAATACCTTCGTTTGAGGGATTAGAACACCTTGAAAGACTTTATCTAATCGGGAATATGATTCCCAAAATTCAAAATTTAGAAAAATTCTACAATCTGAAGGAGCTACATTTACAAAATAACCGGATTACAAAAATACAAGGATTAGGCAATTTAAAAAACCTTCAACGTCTTTATCTCACCGACAATAAGATAAAGGTTATAGAAAATTTAGATTTGTTAACGGAAATTGAATATTTAGATTTAAACGCTAATATTATTTTCAATGAAATGAAATATGATATGCCGTTAAATGAAGCTAAAAAGTATTTTGGACATATGAAAAACCTTATGATATTAAATGACAAACTTTATCCTGATAGTCCATTTTACACATTTCAACGAAATGCTCCCACTTATCTATGACTCCCAAAAAACTAAATTAGAAAAATTATTGTTGGGTATTAAATTCCAACAAATTTTGTAACACTATACAAAACAAATTTCAGTTACATGAGAATATTAAATGGTTTATAAGAACATCTTGAAAATCAGCAATGACAGATTTAAATATTCAATTCTTTTTATTTAATAAATAAGACATAAACTTAATGGCAGTATTCGATTTTTTTATTTATATTATAAATTGGATGAACAAGATTCAAAGAGTCTTTAATAAAGAAGATAAAATGTCTGAAATAGGTAATATAAACAAAATTTTAGATAAGGTATTAATGATTGGAAGAACGGGTAAAAATGAAATTATACTCGATGATCTTGATAAAGTATTAGAAGATGATCCTATAAACATTATCGCTTTCTATCTTAAAAGTGTGATTTATAAAAAATTGGGAAAACACAATAAGCACTCATATTATGTTAAAAAAGCAAGAAACTTGAGCCATATACAAAAGAAAGAAGATATTCTTGACACTCTAAGACAAATTGATATATGTTTAGAAATATATTCATATGAATTAGAAGGACTCTATTTACGGGGATTATTAATAGCTAAATTAAGAGAGATTTGTGAGGATGTGGAATATATACTTTATCTAAAGCGATATATTAACATTCTAGAGGAAGCTATAAATTATCATGATAAGCTTTCTGAATCAGGATTAGAATATAGATTATTATGGGGTAAGATGGGGATTAACGTAAAAATTAATGACAAATCAGAAATAACCTCTAAATTCTGTTCTGATAAACCAATAATTCTGTTTAGATATGCATCTATTATTCATTGGTGGATGTACGATTATATAGCATTATATCTCGATAACTTGCTAGAGAAAAATAATAAGAATGCCTGCATTTTGAATAACAAAGGTATCACTTTACTAAGGAAGCTACATAAAGATAATGAAGCGGTTGAATATTTTAATACCGCACTAAAGATTGAACCAGAAAATATGTGCGCATTAAACAATATTGGTGTCTTAACTGAGTCAATCGAATACTTTGACGAGGTATTAGAATTGGACGATCTTAATTTGGTTGCAAATTTTAATAAATCTTTCGCCTTGTACAAAAAAGGAACTTATGATGATAAACGTCCAACTAAAGAATCTCTCAAATATTGCGAGAGGGCGCTAAAGATTAATCCTAACGATGCATCTTGCTTATTTTTACTCGGAAATATTCATAAAGTATTAGGTAATAATGAAATAGCAATTAATAGTCTCGATAGTGCATTGAAATTTGCTCCAAATAATGTATACATATTGGAAAGTCAAGCAAATATATTTGCTGAAATGGGTAAATATACACTCGCCCTCAAAAATTTTGACAGAATAACAGAATTGGAACCTGGTGATATGAATATCTGGGAAGAAAAAGTTTCTTTTTATAAAAAATTAAACGATCTTGAAGGTGAATTCAATTGTTATGAAAATATGATAAAGATTTCACCAGAATATACGGAAGCTGTAGTTGGAAAGGGAGGAATGTTAGTAGATAGAGGAAAATATGATGAAGCAATAAAACTTTTAGATCAGGTCGAAGGTATGATAAATTGGGATAATCTTTGGTCTTTAGCACTATTTCATAAGGCTCGGGCTGCAGCGCTACAAAATAATAAGAAGGAAGCATTCCAGTTATTAGAAGAATCAATTAGAGCAGGTGCTGTCTTCGATGATTTTAGTGGAGAGTTGGAGATTAAAAAACTCATTAAGGAATCATCTGATTTTGACAAATATAAAGGACTTGAAGAATTTAAATCGATTCTCGCTCATGATTACAATACAAAATATGAAAGTGATAAATTTTGGAGTAAATATTAAAATTTACTAATCAAATATTTCTTTAAGTTTATTAACAGTAAAGTTGTACTCCCCTTTGATGATCTTAAGTGATTCATCAAGAAAATCTAATACGTCGAACTCATTTTCAAGTCTTTTCTCAAAATGAGAGAGATTCTCTTCAATTATGCTTATTCCTTGAGAACTATAGAGTCCTTTATTAAGATAATCAAAAAATTCAAATAGAAATTGGATAAATCTATCCCTTTTACTCCCTCCTGCACGAAGGCATATAGCAAGACAACTTCCAAAACGCCACGTGATTATCTTAATGTCTCGTTCCATTTGATCTTTCTCGGTAAGTCCTTCGGGCCACTCGGGAACCACTATCAGGTTACTAAGCCCATGAACATCTTCTATATACTTGTTGATTTTTATCGTCAGGTCTTTTACACGCTCAATTAACCGAGAATCATCTAAAGAATAAAATCTCTGTTTTAACCCTACAGCTAGCCATAAGGAATAACTAATAACCTCCTTGGGTTCTAACTCATCATAAGTATAATAACCAATCGAATCATACAAATTTTTCAGTAGGGTAAATAGTTCACGATACTCATTACCCTTTTTTAAATTATAAATAAGTTTGGTAAGGAGCTCGCTCAATTCAAGGATTATATCTTTATTCAGCACAATTTCCATCATCCTTTCCATTTTCGTTAATACTGGTAAAATATTATCCATGTATCACATGATTTTAAAAATTCAAAAAGGGTGGATTACACTCAGGAGGATAACAGTTAAAAAGTACAACAGTTTACAGGGGTTTTTTGTTTGTTTTCAGTCACGGGGTATATATATATATAAAATTAGTTTTTGAAACTGATACCTTTTTAGTCCTCCAAATTAAGAACGTGTAATCCACGATATTAATATCGATCTTAATAAATAAATTTATCCTATTTGGCAATAATTAATAAATGAGGAAATTCTTATTTTTTGATGGATTTCTCCCCAAAATTGTTAAGATTCTATAAATTTGCAAAAATTTTTTTAGAAAAAATTGATTATTAATATTAAAACTAGCAATATCAGCCCAGTGGTGTAGATTTGAGTAAGTTTTTTACTCAATAGCATAACGGTCAAGCATTGGGGGCCCTGAACCCCTAGACCACGGTTCGAATCCGTGCTGGGCTATTTTCTTTCTAACCAGTTCGTTTTATAATATGATATCCGAATTTAGTTTTTACAGGCTGGGAAATTTCACCCAGTTTTAGTTTAGTGCACGCATTCCAAAACTCTGGAACCATATCCCCTTTTGAGAATTCACCTAAATTTCCCCCTCTTTTCTTACTAGGACAAGTAGAAAATTTTTGAGCAAGTTGTTGAAAATTATCTCCAGCCTCGAGATCTTCATATATTTCTTGGGATTTACTATATTTTTCAACTAAGATATGGCTTGCCTTTATCTTCCCTCCACGTATGGGATCTCCCTCTTTATTAGATCCACTAGCTGGAGATTTTCCACCTTTTTGATATCCTTTTCCATACTTATTTTTTCCCATTTTATTATCACTACGTAATTAACAATTTAAATAGATAATCTATTTTAGTTTATCCAATGTTTTTGAAAGAAATTGATACTTAATTAATAATTAAATATCTGAAATTTTTGAGTTCTTCAATACTATTTATTTCAACAACGAGTTTTTGAAAATCTTGAAGTTTTCCCTCAAATATCATGAAAATTACGACACTGTGATCCACAAAATTTTGATTTTTACTGACGATTTGATCCTTAAATTCATTTTCTATTCTGTTTATCTTTTTTTGAATAGTAGAATCATTAGGAGCAACCATAATCATGTTACCGATGATACTTTTTTGAGTTTGATACGGTGTAGTATCGCTAATATCATCAATATTAGAGATATCCACTGTTGACATTAATCTTAGCAGTGCATCTCTTATTAGTTTTGATTTATTTTCATATTGATTTTTCGAGATTAATTTATTAATAAATTTCTTAAGGCTTTCATTCAAAGATACAGAGATAATTGGCGACATGGTCTTGAAATTTATGTTATATTAATAATAGTTATCAAATTAAACTATATAAACTTTTATTGCAAATTATTTCATAATTTTATTGAACGGGCAATGACAGTTTTGAAATTTTCGACATCATTCACTAGTTTATCTGCATTGTCATCAGAGATCTTATCGTCTTTCCCGTATTTATTAAGTTCTGTAAGCCAAAATTCCATCCTACCTAAAACTGCATCCCCATCATTCCCAAGAATTTTCCTGACTCGTACAAAAGTATCATGTAATTTATTTCTTATATTTTGGGCTTTCCATCTGAGCATACAATAGTCAGATATTTCTGCTAAATTTTGTGTAATCGCCATAACATCAATAGTTTTTTCACGTTCTTCGGATCTAATCTTACGGATAATGTTAATCTCTTCAAATAATAATTCGATCACTTTTGCTAAGAATCCAGTAAGTTGACCAGCCTCCCCGCACCAAACTCTAACTTCCAGTGATTGATTTGTCTCAGAAACAAAGATCCGAGTCACTATTCTCCCTCCGCCGACTTTTGCTTCACTACAGAACCATGCTTCGGCTTCATACTTTCCCTTAGGATCTTTACCTTCATGGGATGTTACTGCACTTACTTCGAAGCGCTTAATTGTTCTCACTGCCGCTCTAAATGCTAATCGTGGATCTAGATCGGCTATTAAAAAAGCACGGGCATCATTTGGAAGATCTGCTATTGCAATCTGGACATCTTCGATGGTTGCTAAACATGATACCACAAGAGGGCATTTAATTTGAACTTCTTTCCTTCTGATATGTACTGTGTTTTTCTCTCCTGATGCTGTCTTGTAGATTACATCTCCACCAATTGATGATATTCCACATTCTTTTGGTTCTAAATAAAAATCTACACCTCGAGAATTTTGAGCTTCAATTACCGGGATGTTTATTAGTGGATTTTTTACATTGTAACTTGAGGGGGCATCTAAGATAACTTTCACAGAATTTATTGCCATATCACTCTTATTTCGAACGGCAATCTTCATATGTAATTGACCTCCAATGAAATCATATTCACGAACTACCTCTACGTTACCTTTGGGTGAAGCTTTTGTAATTTGTGGCTTAGCAATTGTTTTATCGTCAATTGGTACTGAATATGCCACAAAGGTTCTTTTCGACATGTCTATATATCCGTCTATATCTCCTCGTGCAATAACTGCTGCTAAATTTTCCTCAATACTTGATTCAGTAACCCCAAGTCTGTTTGAAAGTTCTCTTAATGGCATCGTTCTATATGCCCTTGCGAGATCTTTAATTTTTGATTCTAGATGTTTAAAAGTCATAAATTCTCTTCTTTGAGTGAAGATACCTTTTATCTTCCCCGTTTTAATGAGTTCATGTAAGCTCTTTCTAGCAAGTTCAACGGCGATTTTCAACTTAGAAGCAAGTTTATTTAATTCAAATAATCCCGTGTCTTTTGAGTATGCTTTAATTTCCTTATGGATTTGAGCTGCGGTAATAACTTCGTTACCTCTATCAGCAAAATAACTATTAACTGCTTTGGCTCTCATCAAATTAACACAAAATGATTTTACAAGTTCTTTTGGAAGATCAAATTCGTTTGCAAGATGTTTCAACGAAACTCTTCCTTTCTTCTTGATTTTTTCAATCAAATTATCCATAATGTATTTTTGGGTATAATAGGTGAGCTTATCTTGTGAAAATGACCCTTTAATCTGATATTGGCTTATTAATTTATAAATAACGTTACGTGCAATTTCACTACTCATATCCAACATAGCAGCTAAATCTTCAACTTTGATGATTCCCTCATCGTTAAATTTAGAGAGTATCTTTTCCCTCATTTCGGGGGATATATAATAAAACATTTGGTTTTTCTGGTCAATTATACCATAAATTCTCTCTTCTTCCATATACTTATTTATGAATTTAATCATCTGGTCTGCTGTTATATTAAATGACTCCATAATTGTAGAGAAATTTGTGAGAGTAGCTCTTTTTAATAAATCTAGGAAACAATTAGGACAAACTTCTTTTCCAATTATATGTCGTAATCTCTTTCCGCATAATAACAATCTATTTCCTTTTACTAGATTATATCTCAATGCTTCTCTTGCTAATTTTTCCTTAGAAGGAAAAAACAATCCTGGTGTTTTAGAATAAGAATTCCATGAATCAGGACACTGAGGGTTAGTACACTCTAAATAATATTGTCCTGAAGATAATCTTTCCAATCTTAAAAGTGATTTACAAACAGGGCACGCACTATCTTCAACTATAGTACATTTAAAATTTCGTTCTGCTGCTTTTGCTTTAGAATAAATAATATTATGCTTTTTACACTCGTGAATTTCGGTTGAGGCAATATGATTAATGCAAAAACTGGATTTACATTTTTCGCAAGTATAATCGACTTTCTGGTTCTCACAGTATAAGCATTTCATAATTTTAAACCCGTTTGCATCGTTATTGACTATATAAATATAAAGAAACTTCAGCTTAAAATATTTATAGAGTCCAATTTTATTATTTCTTCTTTTAATGAATAATTGAGAAATAATTAATTTTTTTATTATTATAGTTATTGGATTTTTTTAAAAAGGAACCTTTGGAAAAACGGGAATTCTAAGAAAAGATAAAATCATTACTGTGGCATTAAAGATTACAATGATTAATATCATAGTAATTAACACCCCTCTTCGTTGATGCTCTGTGGTTTTAACTATATGAGATGTACCTTGTTTTGCTAATGCCAGTGGAAATAGTCCAATAAACGTTCCTAAAGAGAAATAAAATACTGTAAAAATTCCATCAATAAATCCAAGCCCACCTTGTAATGACCACTGCAAACACCAAGTATATATAAGCAACTCAAAAATACAAGGCGCAAAACCTGCTACCATGCCAAAAAGGTATGGTGTCTTTTTCTTCTCCCAGTTAAATTTGATAATTTCCTCTTTATACTTTGAATGAGGTATATATCCTCTTCTAATTATTAAAAATAACAATATAAATCCTGCAAACATAGAGGTTACTGCTCCGAAAAAATTTATTGAAAACGGTTCTTCGGGGATAATAGCAGGAAAGAAAAACTGAGGTATAAAGCTTATAACAACAGTCCCTATTGCAATTAACAAATTTGATGATATCAAACCTAGTCCATAAAGCATTAAAATAAAGAGACTCCTTTTTGGTGTTTTTGATATCCCAAAAGACCAAAAGAAGAATATAGCTTTATCTTCACACGGAATCGCCGTATGAAGGATCCCTAGAGTAAATGCAGGTGCAAAAACTACCAATAGTGGTGGAAGATAAAATCCTTGAAACATTTTTTATGAGATGATATTCAATATATAATTCTTAAACCTTTTGAAGGTTAATTTTTGGTCTTCTTTTATTATATTTTTATCATCCTATTTAGAATTTTTGATTATAGAATATGGTAAGGAATTTTCGTAAAATGCTTTTCCAATTATAACTCCTTTCACACCAATACTTTCTAATTTAATTAGATCTGAAATATTGCTTATTCCCCCCCGCAACATAAATTGAAGTTTTACTAGCGTTTTCGACCATCTTTTTAATATTTTGGAAATCCGGACCCGTTAAGGTTCCATCTGCTTCAATAGAGGAAAAAAGAATGAATTTGATGCCCAATTCCTCCAATTCTTTCCCAAAAGAAAATGGATCTTTATTCGAAAATTCAGTCCATCCTTTGATGGCAACTCTTTCTTTTTTATAGTCAATTGCTACAATAATTTTTTCCTTCCCTATTTTTACCAGCATTTCTTTTATGCCTTCCGGATTTTGGATCGCTAAAGTCCCGATAATTACACGATCAGCACCAATCTTAATTAATTTTAAAGCCGTTTCTACACTTCTGATTCCTCCTCCTATTTGAATCTTTACCTTCTTAGAGCTTCTTTTAATCATCTTATGTAATAAGTTATTATTTACATTTGAGCCCCATGCGCCATCAAGATCAATAAAATGCAACCTTTTCGCACCTTTTTCAACCCAAAAATCTAATGCCTCAATAGGATCTTCGAAATATATCTTTTCTGTTCCCTTCTTACCTTTAAACAGTCGAACACATTTTCCATTACTAATATCTATAGCTGGAATTATTTCCATTTTCTACTTGATGTTTCTATTTTTAGAATTTAAATATTTAATTAAAGCATAAAAGATAAGTATTAGAAAAACTGTGCTTGCGAAATTAAAAGGGAATATGTTGATAATCAAGAAATATAATCCCATAAATGCCAGATCAATGAAACATAGAAAGAAAAAACTAGGTTTAATAAATTTATTTGTAATACTAGATTGTCGAGGCAAATTAAATATAATAATTATTAATAGGGGTATCAGAATTAGTAAATGATGGTCCCAAGAATCGTAATAACAGATTAACATAACCAAAATCCCAAAACCATAACCATATATTATCGAATGATTGATATTCTTTCTTATTACGTATGAAATAAATGCTATACTTCCAAATATGGTTAAAATAATTAAAAATAAAGGTAATTGAATAAATAATACTTGGTTTTCTGAGAATCCTATGAAGTAAAAGAAGTTAATAATCAATTTTGTTATACTAAATGAATGGTTGACTTGTGACGGTTCCAAGCTTGTAAAGTTTGTAGCAATAAATCCTTGTAATAACTTAGGAAATATTAAAAACATTATAAGATTGAGAAAAATGGGTATTAATACTCCCACTAATCTTGTAATACTACGCGCGATATCAAATTTAAACCTTTTCTTCTTCAAATCAAATTGAACTGCAATTAGAAAAGGGATCATAAATAATGTTATTGGTTTAATCACAATGCTTAATCCTAATATAATACTCGCAATTAGTTGCCATTTTATATCAGAGTATTTCAGGAATAAAAACAACGATAACAATATCAACAAGGTGACATATAAATTAACTTGACCTAAAATATAATTAAAAATTTGGGGCAAAGAAATCATATATAAACAAATGTAGAGAATAACCCTTTTATCATCATTTTCATGATCACTTGCCTTCACAAAATTAATGATTCTATAGATTAGTACACAGATTAAAATATTTAATATTAAATTGATAAAATTGAAAATAACAAATCCTAAATCAAATCCCATCAGATAAAATAGAACAAAATAAAGTGCTGAAAGTGGAAAATACCTAAAAGGCCAATTGTAGGACTCAATATAAAGTTGATTAATATCTCTAAGTACCACCTCTCCCACTTTGTAATAAACGAGGAAATCATTCATTTCTCTAAAAAGGAAGAGTGTTAAAAATATTGAAGCTACAAAATATCCTCCGTGAATGATTATTGTATACTTGAAGATATTGTATCCCCAAAGTATCTTTAGTTTTTGTTTAATCTGTGGTAAAATTATTTTCCTTTTCATTATTCCTACAAGAGTTAATAATATGAATTCTATTTCTAAATAGATAGTATCCTAAACCTATTAATAATGCAGCAACTAGAATAATTAATGTGGGTATTACATAAAAGGGTAAGAAATCTAAATAAATATCAATAATAACTGTGTTATCTTTTCCATATAGTTTATATGAATTCAATACCCCGTAATCATTGTAAATAGCAACTATCTTAATGTTCTTATTAGGATAGCCCGGATTAATACCATCCTTGAAAATCTCAACATTTATCGTAGGGAGTACTCTATTATCAATATCATACCATTCATTTAGTTTCAAACTTAAACCACCGATATACGCTCCTATTGGAATAGGAAGAAAAAATGGTACAAGAGATGTATAATTTAAAAATGAGAGGTTCGTCGAATATTCCATAGGATTTACATAGATATTGACTTGAGAAGTATTATCCTTTACCCCCCATTCTTGATTTAAGTTCCAGTTCCAAATGTCATATTTAATGGTAAATATAGTATTATTTATTTCAGTTGAATTTATTTTCCATTTCATTCTCATTCCCTTATTCAAATTTTTAAATACTCCGGAATTATCCCATCCCATTCCAAAAACGTTTTCCATTTCAGCTTTATTACAAACCCCACACTTCCAAATTATATTCTCATTTTGTCTTACACCTAAATTAAAATTTCCAGCATATACTTTAGAAATTAATCCACTTGATACAATTACAATAAGAGTGAAAGATAATAGAAACATTCTTTTCTTCAACTTTTTAACCCTCCTCTGAATGGCTTGTGTTTTTCTTAATTAAACTTTTATAAACGGCATAAAAAGAGACTATCAAGAAAAATGTCGCTTCAAAATTAAATGGAAATAAAGGATATATAAGATACCAAATACCTACAAAGGCAAGATCGAAAAAGCTAAAGAAAATCAAACTTAACTTAATATAGTTTGTCAATTTCGAATATTTGGGAAGAATGAATAACATAATAATCAAAATTGGAGTTAAATTTAATAGATGATGGTCCCAAGAATCATAGTAAACAAGGAGCATAATAATTATACCAAATCCAAAACCATAAATCATATCATTTTTATCAGTTCTTCTTATTATAAAAATTATAAATCCTAAACCACCGATGATACCAATTACTCCAACTAAGATATAAAGTTGATTAAAAGGAATATTAAAAAAGTAGCAGAAATTAATAATTAATTTCGAAATACTAAAAGAAAAATTTAAAGCAACCGGATTACTCCCTGTAAAATTTGTTTCCAGAAATCCCTCCCATAAAGTTGGATAAATTATAAATAATATAAAATTTAGTAATACTGGTAAAATTACACCAATTAATCTCACTAGACTTTTAATAACATCAAAAGAAAACTTCCTTTTTTCAAAACTATATTGTAAGACTAACAAAAATGGAATTAAAAAAAATGCTGTAGGTTTAATGATGATGCTTATTCCAAGGATTATACTTCCAATAAATTGCCATTTTAGGCCCTTAAATCTAAGGAAAATATAAAGCGAGACTAAAATAAATAGGGTGATATATGTGTTAATTTGTCCGTATATATAATTAAGAATGTGGGGTAATCCCATTAAATACACACATATATATGTTATTACTCTATTATCATTCTTTTCATGATCTCTAAACCTAACTAACATAATAAGTTTGTAAAGGATAATTGAAATCAGAATGTTAAGTAATACATTAATAGTATTAAAAAGGATAAAAGCAAATTCAAAGGGTAATATTGAAAATGGTATGAAAAATAACGCCGATAAAGGAAAATATCTAAAATCCCATAAATAATATGATTGATTGTATAAAGATCCAATATCATTGAGAAAAATATCTCCTACATTATAAAATATTAAAAAGTCATTTTTTTCTCTATAAAATAGAAAAAATAATATTATTGAAAGAAAAAAGTAAAAACTGTGAAGGATCACGGCATATCGAAATAGTTTTTGATCCCACAGCTGTTTTACACGAGTAAGAAGTCTAGATCTTATATTCATGAAAAACTTAGCAAATTTTATTTTAATTTTAAATTCTTTAATTAAATTACTTAATTAAATCTTTTAATAATTAAACCTCGAGAAATGAATTATGGTAATTAATTCAATAAAACCGGAAGAAATGACTTTTGGAATAATTGTAGGAAATCGTGATGTATTTCCCGATCATCTCGCTTTAGAAGGAAGACTTGAAATTATTAATGTCATGGAAAAATTGAGATATAATTACGTTATTCTAAGTGAGAGTGATACAAATTTCGGGGCAGTAGAAACCTATGAGGATGCTAAAAAATGCGCATCTTTGTTTAAATCTAATAAGGAAAAAATAAAGGGAATTGTAGTAGTACTCCCTAATTTTGGTGACGAAAAGGGAGTCGCTAATACCCTAAAACTTGCAAATCTTAATGTTCCTGTTTTAATTCAAGCTTCATCCGATAAAATTGAGAAAATGGATCGACCAAATCGTAGGGACGCATTTTGTGGTAAGATTTCAGTCGCTAATGTGTTATACCAATATGGGATACCATTTACACTTACCAAATACCATACTTGTCCAATAAAATCAGATATTTTTATGAATGATTTAGCTCAATTTGAAAAATTATGTATGATTGTAAATAAACTTCGAAATGTTAGATTAGGACAAATCGGCACAAGACCTAATGCCTTTAATACTGTACGATATAGTGAAAAAATATTGGAATTCAATGGAATAAGTATCGAGCCTATTGATTTATCTGAAATCTTAGGTTTAATTAATAACTTAAATAATGATGAACCCGCAGTGAGAGAAAAAATAAACTTTATTAAAAGCTACACTGCCACTAAATCTTTTCCAGATGAGGGGATTCTTAAATTGGCAAAATTATCTGTAGTAGTTGAGAATTGGATAATTGAAAATGAGTTGGACGGTTTTGCCTTTCAATGTTGGCCTTCGATTCAAGATAATTTCGGTATCGTGCCTTGTGCTGTGTTAAGTATGTTTAGTGAGGGATTAATACCTGCCGCTTGTGAAGCAGATATCTCTGGATTGATTAGCATGTTAATCCTACAGATCGCTTCAGCCACACCCTCTGCTATTCTCGATTGGAACAATAATTATGGGGAAAATCTAAATAAACTAGTTTTATTTCATTGTAGCAATCTCCCAAAATCATTCTTTAAGGATACTAAAATGACAATTCACCCAATTATTTCGGATTTAAAGGGAGGAGATGTAAGTTTTGGTGCAATTCAAGGACGAATTAAGCCTAAACCTTGTACATTACTCAGAATTGAAACAGATGATTTGTATGGTGAGATCAAAGCTATTCTTACAGAAGGTGATTATACAGAGGATAAATTAGATACATTTGGGGGATACGGAGTAGTTGAGATTCCTAATCTACAAGCCTTATTAAAAAAATTATGTGTTGAAGGTTTTGCTCATCATGTTGCTGCATCCTTGAATAGGGTTGGTAATATTGTGTATGAAGCCTTAACAAAATATTTGGGATGGAATGTCTTTTATCATAATCAAGATTAAAAAAAAATACTCTGTTCTTGAGATATGAAAAATTAAATCACTTAAATCTCTTAATGTTTATATCTTTGTTGAAAAATCCAGAAATAACTAATTTTCTCTTATTAGAATCAAAGTGAGTAAGTACTTCAAATGGGGCATTATTACTTTTTTTTTCCTTCTGATTTTCAAGATATTTAAGAATTCTGTTCCGGGTTAAATATATAGAATACTCAGATATATCACATCCAATCCATCTTCGATTCAATTTTTCAGCTACAAGTAAAGTAGTTCCTGAACCACAAAAAAAATCTGCGATTAAATCACCTTCATTTGATCCTAATCTGATTATCCTTTCAAGCAAAAGATGATGTTTTTGGGTTGGAAATCCTGTCCATTCCTTCGAAGCTGGCTGTAGACAGGGGATTTTCCAAACATTATCTAATTTCTTATCAGTGACAATACGATATTTAACATGTCCATTCTCGTCTTTAGCATTTTTTAAAACACCATCAACATTAACTCTCATTAATTGACGTCTCGGTCTTTTACGAGGTATTCTGATTTCGTTAAAAGTATAATTGTTTGATTTGGAATATACCAAAATATTATCATATGCTCGTGGTAAATTTTTTTTTCCAGCAGAATATTTATTGTAATAATACCAGATAATATTGTTAACAAATTTATCCTCCCCAAAGATCTCATCTAGTAATACTCGGATATAATGACTCGCATGCCAATCTAAATGAATAAATAATAGACCTTTATTTGAGAGGAGTTCTTTAAATAATACTATCCGTTCATAAAGCATCTGAATATAAGAATCCAAATCTTTTTGCCATGTATCATCATATGCTATCGAATCATATATTCTATTTTCTTCTGAGATTTCTATTTTATAGTTTATCCCTGAGAAAAATGGTGGATCTACGTATATGAGATTTATTTTGTTTTCAAAATGGTCTAATAAGGAATACAAAACCTCTAAATTTTCGCCCCAATATAATTTATTTTGCCAATCCCTATACTCAGAACTAGATAGAGATTGATTACTTTCCATTGCTGGAAATTCTAAAATTTTTTTAAAATAATTAAAGTATTTCTTGTTAATTTCCTCGTGGTCTATGTTAACATCTTTTTTACTATCCCAAGTTAACTTTACCATTCTATAAATAAAAAGAATTTGTTTATTTAATGTCTAATTTTGCCAGGAGATCATCAAACTCACGATCGCTCAAAAATCCTTTGTGAGTCATGATATCTTTTATTTCCTCCATAAGTTGAGGCGCTCCTTTAGCTTCAGATATAGTTCCTTCAAGTGATTCAACTTTTTGTTTTAGATCGGCTATTTCTTTTGTTTGGGTCTCTTTTTCATTACTAAGACTTTCAACCTCAACATACTTCTCTGATACTGTAGTTTGTAATTCCTTCTTTATACCCTCGAATTCATTCTCTTTTTGCTGAAGTTCTTCTTTAAGGGCAACTACTTCCTTCTCTATATTAGTTTTAATTTCCTCCCTTTCTTTTTCCAATATTTCAGCTTTTATTGAAACTTCGTTCAACTCTTTTTCTATTTCCGTAATTTTAGAATTAGCTTCTTCTAATTTCTTTTCAATTTCCGATTTGGAATTTTTTATTTTATTAATTTCAGCATCAGCATATAGTTTTTCTTCCCTTGCTCTTTCGAAATTCTTTTGTGATTCTTCAAAACCTTGAGATTTTTCCTCAGCGATTTTCTCAACTTCTCTTAATTTTTCTTGTGTATTTTTAAAATCGTTCGTTGTTTTTTCTAAGTCTTTCGTTTTTTGAGTTAATTTTTTTTCCAGATTGTTAATTTTAGATCTTAAATCCAGCAAAAATCTCCCCTCAACAGATAATTTTTTCTCAGGCTTTTCTTCGGCTTTTATCCAGTCTATGCTCAATCTTTACACCTTGTTTAAATTAATAATACTTTGTTATATATTTATGTTCTTAAAATCTATTATTTATAAATTTTACATCAACATATCAGATAAATATATAACTTGGGATTTTTAAAAAAATTTAGATATTGATTGCCTACTCCTCAATTTCTACAAGAATAGATTCAAGTTCCTTATCGGATAGAAATCCTTTAACCCCAATTAACTCCTTAATCTTAGTTATAATCTTCAAAACATTTTCTGCCATTATGATTTGAGCTTCGATAGATTCAACCCTTTTTATTTGATATGCCGTTTTCCCTTTCTCAACTTCCAAATTTTTTTTAAGAAATTCAATTTCTTTATCTCTTTGTTCTATTATTGACTTATATTTCTGTAGCTCTTGTTCTCTTTCTAATATTTCGTTTGTTTTAACTAAGATTTCTTCCTCTCGATAATGATCGTCTTTCTCTTTTTGCAGAATCTTTTGTTCAATTTCTTCAAATTTTAAAACAACTTTATTTAACTGACCTTCTAAAGTTGTTATTTTTTCATTACCCTCAGCTAGCTTCTTCTCTAATTCTGCTTTTGCTCCAGTTAACTTAGTAACTTGAATCTCAGCGTGTAGTTTCTCTTCTTTGATTTTATCAAGGGACTCTCGTGCTGAAGACTTCTTTTCAGTAAGGTGAATCAAACTTCTTTCTCGACCAGCTAATTTTTTCTTGGTGGATTTCAATTCAGCTAAACAATCTTCCAAATCTTTCGTTTTTTGAGTAAAATTCTGTTCCAAGTTATTGATTTTCGACCGAAGCTCTAATAATTTTTTTCCGTCAATTGATTGTTTCTTCTGTGGTCGTTCTTCAGCCAGAGCCCAATCAATCAAAGATTTAAGTCCACCTTTTTTCTATTATCACGTTCTTAAAAAACACATTCAATTTTTTATAAAAATTAAATATTTCAGTATAGAAAAATATTGAATCCTTAAAATAAGCTAAGGTTTCATCTTCAATCAAATGGAAAAAATCAAAATTGGAACTGCTGGATGGGAGTATAAAGATTGGATTGGTCCATTTTATCCAAAAGGGCTTGAAAGCACTCATCATCTTAGCTATTATTCAAAATTTTTCGATATTGTTGAAATTAATTCAACTTTTTATAATTTGCCTACTACATCAATGGTAAAAAGTTGGAATAATCGTGTACCAGAGAATTTCCGCTTCACTGTGAAAGTATGGCAAAAAATCTCACACAATCTGGGGGATCCCGATATGGATTTATACCTTTCCCAATTCTTCTCCAATTTATCGTTATTAAAAGATAAAATTGAATTCTTTCTTTTTCAATTCCCTCCTTGGTTTAATTATTCAGAAATTCATCAAAGAAAATTAAAATTATTAATTAATCAACTTCCCTCTGAATCTAAATATATTATAGAATTAAGAGATAATTCTTGGTATAACCCAAGAATCCTTTCTAATTTTATAGATGGTAAAAGGATTATTCTTGGAACTACCTATAAACCGGGAATTTTGCCTTACTATTTAGAAAATCAAAATGTTTATTATATTAGATTGATAGGAGATAGAGAATTAACCACGTTTAATCGAATACAAAGAGACCAGAAGAATTCCTTATCAGATTTAAGAAGAAATATTGAAATATTGGAAAAAAAACCTAATATTTATGAAATATTTATCATTGTTAACAACCATTTTGCTGGTTTCGCACCAGAGTCTGTTAATCAGTTAAAAAAACAATGGGGATTAAAATTTTACCATTTTAACACTCAGAAAAGTTTAATTGATTTTATGGAGTAAATGTCATCCTAGGACTTTACGTTGATTTTTAAATGATTCTACTGAATAAGAAAGTTTAAATATATTAAGTTTAACTTATTTTTTATGGATATCATCGATAATTTAAAGAAAATAGGCAAAAATTGGAGATTAACTGCCCTCGTAATTTGGTTGTTGATTGGAGTCTCAATTATTCCTTATCCTAACCGTATCGTATCAATTATAGGAATTTTGATTTTCTTACCTTTTTTAGTATTTTTAATGTTCCTTTTCTTGCTATCTCTTATTTCTAAAAGGAGTATATTTGATTATCCCCCTTGGAAAATTTTATTGTTTCTACTGGTGTCGTTGCCAATAATGCTATTATTATCAATTATTTTAATAGTTTTGTTTGCAATCTCTGTTATTACATACTTCTTTTTCACAAGTTGGTTCATATTTTACGGTTGTTATTTGATCGGAAAAAGAGTAGATAAAAAAATGATTTCAGACAAAAAAGGAAAAAAATTTTTAAGATTTATAATTTTTTTCGGGGGATTAGCAGTTTCATTATTCCTCATGTATCTTTTTATTATAGGACCCTCATTAATAGATTTTTCAATCATAATTGAAACGCCATTAGCTGTCCCTTGGTACTTAAATGGGATTTATCTTGTAGTGGGTGGGGTACTTATAGGACTTGCTATTATCTGTATCGTTTATATGTTTAAGAAAAGTTTTAATGGATGGTTTGGAATATTCGCAATTTTAGTCTCGTTTTATACCTTGTTTTTAGTAATGAAAATCTATATGGGTATCGTTGGTATTGGTACAGAACAAAACCAAATAGCATCTATTTGGGCATATCTGGGAATAATTATCCCTGATCTCTTAATTATCTTTTATTCTCTTAGCACTCTTATGGGTTCACAAGCAGAGCTTCTAAGCAAAAGATTAAAAAGATTTGGTCTTGATACGGTAATCATTTGGTTGATTCTCTCAAAGGTAACATATGAGTTTATTCATTATTTCCCTTATGATATCTTTAATGCCGTCAATATTCCTTGGTTTCCCTGGATAAATGAATTAAGTTTTTTAGATGATAACCTTATTAATACTGCAAAAAATATTGCTGTTCTTTTATTCTTCATTGCTGTATTAATAATTATTGGGATATATGAAATAAATAAATCTCATAAAGAGCGTAAAGAATTAGAAAAAGAAGAATTGGAAGAAGAAAAAGAAATCCTTATATCAGAATCGACAACCTATGAATCCAAACCGATTTTAGCAGAAGAAAGTTTGGAAACATCTGAATCCAGCGGTTATGAAGAAGGTAACAAGGATTTTTCTGAAGAAAGTCTAGATGGTTCTTAGCAAAAATAACTCTTTTAATTTTAACATAATTCCTTTTTTTTAATATTAAATGTATGATAAAGGAATTTTCATCTGTAATATCGATTAAAAATTAAAAATTCTCCATAGATTAATAGTTTAATAATTAGGTTTATTAAACAGATAATCAAAAAGTATCATACTTCAATTTGCTTACAGTGATCGTTATGAGTAGTTATGAATCAAATGTTGAGGAATTATTACTCCAAAAGTTTGAAAAGTTAGCTTTGAAAGTGGAACAGCTAACTGATGAAATCTCTAAAATGAAAGTTAAATTAGACAAAAATTATAAGCTGAATAGAACATTTGGATTAAAGACGATAAGGAATTCTGAGCCATTAAACTTTGCAAAAGATGTTAAAGGTATTGGGAGTCCGACTAAAAAATATATTTTATCTCTCCGAGCCGTTTCAGAAGAGTGGAAGGGTCGAAAAAACGATATACTAATAACAATTAGACAACAAGAAAAGGAGACTCATATGGATTTAAAAGCTCTTGGAATTAGAATTCCTATTAAAGATGTTAAAACTCTATCAATGTTAGCAAAGGAAATTATATCACTTCTCTATGTTTCATGTGATTTGCATGGAATGGCAATAAATGAAATATTAAGAGATATTTTAACTGAAATAAATGAGAATGGATTCAAAATGGTACAAGAGATTAGACAAAAAATGGTATTATGATATAAATGTTTTAAATAATAATGAAACTCTTGGGAAAATCTCTATTTAAGTAATTAGCTTAAATATTTAATATGGATTAATATCTTTTTAATATCATCTGTTAGCTTTTCTGCTAACTTCTCAATAAAAATCTTGCCTTTCTCTATATTTGATTGAGTTGGATCACCTATAACACCTATTTCAGATATAAAAGAGATTCCTTTTTCATATAACCCTTTCTCTTCTTCTAGAACAATTACACCCATGTATCCTGCTGTAAAAAGTTCTTTTTTTAACCTGATTTTCTGCTATAGCTAACACTTGGGAGGTTTCAACCTCACCTGCATGAGAGCCAGCTTTTTCATTACTTATCCCGAATTCATTCGGGTTAATAAACAAAAGAAATATATTAGGATTAAATATAATAAAAAATATGGTGAGATTTGATTATGAATTACGATGAGATTATGTTTGAAGTAGAGGATAAAATTGCTCGTATTACAATTAATCGCCCTCAAGTTTATAATGCTTGCACACAGCAAACTGTTCATGAATTAATTGATGCTTTTAGTAGGTGCGCAAGTAATGACATTGGTGTTGTTGTATTTACTGGTATTGGGGAAAAGGCATTTTGTACTGGAGGAGATCAGTCTACCCGTGAGAAAGGTGGTTATAAAGGAGGACACCTATTACCATTGGAAGTGGGATGGCAAAGAGTAACTCATTTGATCCGAACGCTCTCTAAACCTGTTATTGCAAGAGTTAATGGGTATGCAATTGGTGGAGGGAATGTATGGCAAGTTAACTGTGACCTTAGCATCGCAGCTGAACATGCACAATTTGGTCAGGCAGGTCCTCGTGTGGGGTCATTTGATCCCGGCTATGGTACTGGTGACTTAATGCGTTCAGTTGGTATAAAGCGAGCAAAAGAAATCTGGTATCTATGTCGTCGTTATACTGCTCAACAAGCTCTAGAAATGGGATGGATTAATGCCGTTGTACCAATGGAAAAGTTAGACGAAGAAGTGAATCAATGGTGCCAAGAAATTCTGGATAAAAGCCCAACTGCATTAAAAATGTTGAAATATGCATTCTTAGCTGAGACTGATGGCGTAACAGGTATTACTCAATTGGGTGTAGGTGGGTTATCTCTTTACTATAATACTGATGAAGCTGTTGAAGGTAAAAATGCCTTCATTGAAAAACGTAAAGCAGACTTTAACCAGTTTAGAAAATAGTGAGGATAACATGGAGATAAAAAATGTGTGTGTTATTGGATCTGGGATAATGGGTTCAGGAATTGCACAATTATGTGCAACTCATGGGTATAACGTTAATTTAGTGGATATTAATGTCGAAATACTTGAAAATGTTAAAGTAGCCATTGAAAATAACTTAGAGAGGTTTTTTGTAAGAAAGAATAAAATATCTGAAGAAGAAGCAAATAAAATTTTGAATAGAATTAATATAAATACTAATAAAGAGGAATCAGTTAAAGACACAGAAATTGTAATTGAAGCTATTTTTGAGGATATGAGTTTAAAGCAGCAATTGTTTTCTGAACTTGACACTATATGCAAGAGGGAAGTAATTATAGCATCCAATACTTCTTCATTAAGTATTTCGGATATAGCTTCAAAATCTGAATTACAGGAGAGAATAGTTGGAATACATTTTTTTAATCCTGCTCCTGTTATGAAATTAATTGAACTAGTTAGAGGTAAGAAGACATCTGATGACACTTTCGAGAAAGCAAAAAACTTTTCTGAGAGTTTAAATAAGACTGTTGTTTCTGTAAGAGACTCCCCTGGATTTGTAACTAGTCGACTTATATATGTTTTATGTAATGAAGCTATAGAGATCCTAAGAGAAGGAATCGCGAGTGCAGAAGATATTGATATTGCCTGTAAATTAGCATTTAACTTTCCGATGGGACCATTAGAACTTTCTGATCTTGTGGGAAATGATATATATTATCATATTGGTGAATATTTGACAAAACAACTTGGAAAAAAATTTCAAACAAGTAAACTATTAAAAAAAATGGTGGATGATGACTTATTAGGAAGAAAAACCAAACGTGGATTTTTCGATTATTAAATCATTTCTAATAATTTATTTCATTACCAAAATTAACTTATTTTTTTCAGATACAATTTTATCCTTATTTAATGGACTGAAATTATATGTTCTCTTCATTGTGTTAACAATCAAATCCCCTACAAAACTCAGCCTTAGTGTAGTGAATAAATCGTTAATCATTTGCAAATCCTCTGGAATTGATACTCCAAAGAATGGATTTAATAATAAATATATTATTGCTCCTATAATTATGCCAAAAAAGAGCGTAATAATATTAATGAATGGAAAAACCCATAAAATAATGAAAAGAATTAACAAATTAGGGATTAATCGATAAATCCTAAGCTTGTAACGGATATTAAGCTTGTTTTTGAGTTGAATTATCACATAAGGTAATAAGAACAACGATGAGATTAACATTACAATACCTATACCCAAAAGTCCGAAAAATAGAATAAACGCTGGGGATAATGCAGATATTATTAAAAAAGTTATTAGAAATCCCCGAGCCGCTAATTTAGCATTTCCTGATCCTATTAATGCATTTCCGAATAACGTTGAATATCCATAAATAAACTGACCTAATATGATAAGAAGAAATAAAATTTGAGCCAGAGAATAATTAGCTGAATTAAGGACTCCACCATCATAAAACAAGTCAGGATGTAAATAGAGTAACAATTCTCTCGCAAGAGCTACCAGTGCAGTTAGGAAACCAAAAGCTAAGATACTTGAAATTCTAGTTGAATCATTAATAGAAGCTTCAATAGTTTCATGTTTGTCTTTAACACAAGCTTCTGCAATTTCAATATTTAACGGTGCTGAATAATAGAGTATTACTGTTTTAACCGACCCATATGTCATCAAGACGGTTAATAAACTCAACGCATAACCTTGATAGGCAGGACCAGTAAAAATTGCTAAATATATCGCAGCGAAGAAAAATAGGATATCTTCAAAAAATCTAGAATTTTGGATATTAGTAAGCATAGAGAAAAGTGAATTTTTTATATACAACCATATTTGATGTTCTTCAATCAATTTTCTAACGTTTGGAGAAGCTCTTTTCTTCATTGTTCTTGTTCTTAATCCTGCGTGAGTTATATCTTTAACTGAATAGGGAGCAACTCTAATAAAAAAAAAAGCTAATAGAAATGTGGTTGTGATATTAAAAAATGGATAAAAAGCGAACCAAAAAGGATTAAAGTTAAAAGTCATAAAAAGGAATCCCCACCCCAATAGGAACATCCCATTAAAAATGGAAAGAAACGCTGTAATATCGTATCTATTCTTAATTTCTAAACCAATTTGAAATACAAAATTAATATATAATAAAATAGATGAAAATCCAGAGGCAAAAATGCAATCTCTTAATAACTGGTTAGTTATAACAGTCCCTAATGAAAAAGGCATTGTTATCATAGCTACTCCTAATGTTAAACCAATCAAAAATAAAATTTTGGAATAAGTAGTACCTTTCAGCTTTCCTAATTCTTCATCAATAATGAATGCTGTTTTGATTTCAGCAATGAAATATCTTGAGATACCAATACCTATTAATGATACGATACCGTTTATGGCTGTTGTAAGTCCAAAATATTTTAGACCTTCCCATCCTGTAGCAAATATTATAAAAATCCAAATACAACTAGCATTTATTAAAGCAAAAAACATATTAAGAGAACCAGATGTAATTACCCGAGAACTCCCTTCTTGCTCAAAAAATCTTCGAGATTTAGAAAAATCGAGTTTAAGCTCTTTTCTATCGTCTCCTTTTTCCATAAATAACAAGCTTTCTCTTAACTAATTATTTATCATGAATTTTTTAGTTTAAAAAAAGTTTTAGTAAAAGATTAATAAGATCAGATTAAATAAAGGAAATTCAACTTATTTATCTAATAATGGAAGAGATTTTTATTGAATTTTTTATACTGCCATTAATTTTGAAATTAAATCAGTGAACTAAAATGAATGAAGATGTATTAATCTGTGGAAATTGTGGGGAAAATACCGACAACAATATCTATGATTGTGAAGATTGTAACAATCCCCTATGTGACATGTGTGCTAATATTTGTAAGAATTGTGGTCTCTATTATTGTGATAGTTGTTATCATGATCATAAAAAAGAATGTAAATAAATGAAAGGTTCTTATATCCTAGTTATTAGTATTCCTGATGATGAGGAAATCTACATAGGATCGCTCGGTAAATTAATATTTAAACGAGGAGATTATTTGTATATTGGTTCTGCGATGGGAAATTATGGATCTTCCACACTACTTAATCGTGTAAATAGACATATTCAACCTTCAGAGAATAAAAAAATTCACTGGCATATTGACTATTTATTAAAACAAAAAAATACCTATATCTCTCGAATATATTTAATCCCCTCAGTTGAGCGACTAGAATGTAATATTGCTAAAGAATTAAAAACAGCTACAGAAAATTATATCAGCAATTTTGGCTCTACTGATTGCGACTGTCCTAGTCATTTGTTTTATATTAAGGAATTTAAAGATCTTGGTAATTCGAATATCATTAAATGAGAAAAAAGATGACCACAGTTAAAATAACAATTACAGAAATTTCAATTAATATCCCTGCTTTCTTATAATTCCATCTGGGTAGCCAAAAGAACAATTCATTTCTTGTTATATCAACAATACGATGAAAATAATACTTTTCTCCCCATTTTGTTTCTGGATTTTTTTTCTTTTTCTTATTCTGAATTGGTCTCAATATGGCCCAATCCCACAAATCCATTAAGTTAGCAAAAAATATCCCCAACCAAAAGGGGATTATAAACACAACTAATGATGCTGCTGAGAGGATATATATAATGACATGCCATACAATCCAAAAAAGGTTTTTCTGAACTTCTGGAGTATGATAAGTTATAATTGATATGGCATCAGTTATAATATGAGATACAAAAGCAAAGATAATGGTTAGGATTATATTAAAAGGGAAAATAGCAAATTTAAAACATAAAATTTGTATAATTACAGCAAATAAATTATGAGTTATAAATTCCATTTATATACTTATCTTAATTTTTCTTCGATATTTTTGTGAAATTCAATAAAATCCTTAAAATTTTTTAAACTTGCAACTGAAATTAACATATCAGAAATCAAATTGAAAAACAAAAGTGAAAAAATATGGGAATGTTAGAAGGAAAAATTGCCATCATAACAGGTGCGGGTCGTGGTTTAGGGCGAGAAGAAGCTTTATTATTTGCCAAAGAGGGGTGTAATTTAGTTGTAAACGACTTAGGTGGAAGTTTTGATGGAAGCGGTGCCGAAACTAAAGTTGCAGATGAAATTGCGGAAGAATGTAAGAAATTAGGTGTTAAAGCAGTAGGAAATTACGATACTGTTACGGATTTTAATAAAGCGAAAGGTATGATCGATCAAGCGATATCTGAATATGGAAAGCTAGATATCGTGGTAAATAATGCAGGAATTCTTCGAGATCGTATGCTTTTCAATATGACAGAGCAAGAATTTGATGATGTTATGGCAGTTCATGTGAAAGGCACGTTTAATATGACTCGACATGCATCCGCATACTTTAGGGAACAAGGAAAAGCTAATGAATCTTTAGGTAATTTTGGTAGAATTATTAATACTGCTTCTGATGCTGGTTTATTAGGAAATGTGGGCCAATCAAATTATGGTGCCGCTAAAGCAGGCATAGCAGCATTTACAAATATCGCTTCAATGGAATTAAAAAAATATGCTACTGTTAACTGTATTGTACCCGTGGCTAGAACTCGTCTTACAACAGATGCGACACCCACTATGGCTGGTACAATGAGCATGAAAGATAAGAGAGGATTTGATATTTTCAATCCCACTAATGTTGCTCCTATGGTTGTATTTCTAGCCTCAGATAAAGCAAGTGGAATTAACGGAGAAGTTTTTAGAGTCGTGGGTGATCGAGTGTTTTCCCTAATAGGATGGACTACCTATAAACAAATAAATAATAATGGAGAAGTATTCACACCCCAGATCTTAGCTGAACGTGTTGAAAAAGAGTTATTAGAAGGTAAACCAGCAAAAGAAACTTTAGCAACTTCTCTTGCTTCTCTAATGTAAATTCAAATTCCAAATTTTTCTTTTTTTTTAATATTAATTTGAATTATTTTTTGATAAGTTCATCAAAATTAAAGTCGTCATCTATCGATGATTCTTTTACTTTTGTTTCTCCTTTCATCTCTCTATACGTATAATATGTACTGATGAGTGCTCCTACTATTAATCCAATAGCAATTGCTGAAACTAAAGAAAGTCCGAGGTATAAAAAGAAGACTGTGATATCTGGAACTATGAGGATGGCTATAAGTATCAATTGATAAAAACTAATAAAGAATGCTGATATTATTCCACCTAGAACTCCAGTAATCGCACCACTTTTTAAAATTTTTTGATTTTTATCTCTGTTGTTTAAAGTGTAAATTACTCCAATAACAGTTCCCAATACAAAGTGAACATCTGCAAAAAGATAGAACCCTGCAAAAATAAATCTGAAGATAATAGATATGATAGAGAGAAATATATAAGACCCTGTTGTTATTAAGGCAGAAATCGTAATACCTCTAACTATATATCGTTCTCTTAATATTGAAATTTAAATCACTTGCTTTATTAATTAAATAGTTGCTTAAGTTATGAAATTGAAAAAAGAATAAGTTAAGTATGTTACTATTTTTAAGATTATCTATCAGCACCAGGTATATCTTTACCTTTGGTTATCACTTTGGTAATTACCTTCCTAGCTAGTTTTGTAGGATCAGCTAAGTTTTTAAGACCTTGTACTGCTGCTTCTCCTGCTTGTCCAATCACATCTCCTCCGATAGTCCCACCTCCAACTACTTCCTCTGCAATAACACTGACCGCGGGAGTTAAGGCTGCAGATACTATAGTTGTTACTGCTGCTACAGCAACAACTTTTGCAATTTTTACTGCAATTGGACTATTACTACCCTTCTTTGATTTTTCATCGTCCCCAACTGCTTCTAAAGAACGTTTTAAGCCCTTGACTAATCGATTTAAGGCTTCTTCTTTTTTCTCCTTTTTCTCTTTATAGTAAATACCTTCTTTATACACAATTTCTAAGAATTTAGTCAACGACTTGTATTTTTGAACTTTCTTATAACCATTCCAATCTTCCTCCTTAAAATTCATTAGGATTGTATTGCATGGTTTTCCTTTATTAATTTCATAAACATAGATTCGAGGTTCTTTTTTATCACTTAGATATATTGCCTCATAAATAATATCTCCAATCTGTTTTTTATGTCCAATTAGAATTCTAAAATTTATTTTATCTGTCTTTCCTATTAATCCCTTTGAGAATTTTGCTAATGCGACTTTTCCTTTTTTAGCTCTTTTTTCATCCTCTACAACTATATCTGAACGTTTCTCATCGAAATAATCACTTAATGCTTCAAAACCCGCTTTAAACACTTTTTTTGCTTTATCTATTTCGTTTCCCATTATCCCCACATAATAAGGTAGAGTTTAACTCTGTTATAATAAAAATCCTAATTTGAATATTTATGTTTATCTCATAAATGAGATATTCAGAGGTGCTTAAATAAGAAATAATGATTTTGATAATTTCTTTTAAGATTTCCCAATCAAGAAAATAAATAGGATGACAATTAGTTTTTTTAAGAAGGATTTGTATATATAATTACAATAAATTTTATATCTCACTATAACAATTGGTATGAGTCAGATGAGTGAAAGGTTAACACATATCTTAGATTCTCTAAAAGCAATAAAAGGAGTTCATGGAGCAGCTCTTATCGAAAAATTTGGCTTAATTAAGGGGAGTGCTCTCCCAGGATGGGTCGATCCTGAAGCAGTTGCTGCTATGGTGACTTTAATTTTAAAGGCTAGCCAAAGAGCTACAAAAGAATTAGAACAAGGGCAATTTTTCAGCGCTATTATTGAGTCTGAAAAAGGAAAAATACTTTTTAGTGAGATTGAGGGAAATATTCTCACAATAATTACCACAAAAGAAGCAAAACTTGGTATTATAAATTTAAAATTGGATGCTGCTAGTTCAGAAATAAAAAATCTTCTCTAGTTTTTTTTCTCTTTTTTCAAAATTTTAAGAATCTTTAGCGTCTTGAAGTTTATTGATAACCCAATCTTTCTCCAATGTCGCTAAAAATGGTGCTAATCGAGGTCCTTTTGTATTCCCTAGAAAGATTTGGTATAAGATCTGAAAAAATTGAGTCATTTCTTTTCTTGATAATCCTACTTTTTCTTTTAAATCCATCATTTCTTTTTTTATCCCTTCTTCAGTCCATTTTGTTCCTTCGAGAGATTTTGCGAGGTTGGGGATTAAATTACGTATTTTTATATCATATTGCTCCAAATTGCTTCTTGAGAATTCTTCTTCCAATCGAATTTTCAAATGACTTGGGGCATAACTAGAATTTATCCAATTTCGACCTTGATTCAGACGCAATTTAATGTGTTCAATGATTTCCTCCGATGGTTCCTCTTTCAAAATTTCCGTAGTCATTAGTTTTTGAATAGCTTGTGAAATCCCATCTTGATCTGGAGTAATTAATTGAGATAATATTATTGCATGCTGGTAATCTAATTGAAATCCCCGGTATTGAGGTGGTGTGTTATAAAATACAATTTCATAGCTCCGTCTTATCGTGTGAAGTTCGTTTGGTTCTTCAAATGATTCGATTCCATAATAGATTCTCTGAGCTCTGTCATATTCTGAAATATAACTAGGAATTTTATCTAAACCGAGTATAATCCGTCTTCTAGGTGGAGTTTTTAGATAGATATACTTAAGTACTTCTGCTTCAGCAAATTCAAGCCACTCAGTTGGTGTAAATCCTATAAAACCAGAACCTGTCATATCCCCAAAATCTGTTCGACCTTCAGAATAGCCAACCCATTCATTCCAGAAACCATAAGGACCTCTGTGATTTAAAATAGTTTCCACAATTTCTAAACCACTATCTCTAGCACCTCCTGGAGTTGCTAGATCTTTTCCATAAGGTTCAAAATGGACGTTAAGAATATACCAGAATGCCACCCATTCAAGTCTCCAGTTCAATTTACCTTTGCTAATATCTGACCAATCTTCTTTCTTACATACATTACAGAAATACCGGACCTGATACGTTTTCATATCAACCTCTAAAGCTTCTGATGTTCCTATTCGATTACAAGATTCACAAAATGGTACAATTGGAATCCAATCTTTGGGGAAAGGCTTTTCTTTTCGATATTTGTTTATAATTTTTCTAATTTGGTCTTTTTTGCTAATTAACTTAATTACAACTTCTTTCATCCTTTCTTCCTGATATAACTCATGGGTGCGAATAATCTTAATGTCACGTCCAAAATTAGGCAATGGGTCCCCAAAATCTTTCCAATACTCATCTATCCAATTTAGATTTGGATTGATTGGAGAAGGAACATCGATTAATCTCCAGTTTTTGTATTCTTCTGCCTTTTTGGGATCTTCATATAAATCTAATTGTGATTTTTTAGCTTTCCAAGGGTCAGAAGTATATAAAATCAAATAATGAGTGACTTCATAACCTCGTGCATTGAGTTCGTTTGCAACAGCATTGGTAAGAACTATTTCACCTCTTAAATTCCCAACATGGCAAACTCCCGATACCGAAAGACCACTATTACAATTAAAACTTTTAATTCCTGGCCAATTCTTTATTACATCAGTTGTTAATTGATCAATCCAATGTTCTGGTTTTTTTTTCGAATTTTCAATCATTTTTTTATTTCATTATTCAATTCTATTAAAGTATTATTTTCTCTTATTCAAGAAGTTTTCTCATTATTTTTCTGGTTATTTCCGGGTCTGCTTGACCTTTAGTTTTCCCCATAACCCTACCTATCAAAGCTTCAATAGCTTTTGGATTTTCACGGAAATCTTCTACTATATTTGGGTTCTCCTCTATTACTTCTACACTATACTTTTCTATGATTTCTTCGTTCGAAATTCTTTTTTTGCCTTTTGTTTCAACAATCTTTGAAACCGATGTGCCCATCATCATTTCATCTATTAGGGATTTAGCTATTTTGGTAGTTATTTTTCCATCTTTAATGAAGTGAATTAAATCAACTAATTGCTTTGGTTTTAATTTTGTGTCTTTTAGGGTCTTATTTTGTTCGTTTAATCTGCGGGAGACATCATTCATAACCCAATTGCAAAACTGTTTAAATTCCGTAGGACCAAATGATGGATCTAGATTTACTCCATCCTCATAAAAATCTGCTATATCTTTATCTAATACTAGATTATCTGAATCAAATTCGGACAGATTATAGTCTCTGCTAAGCCTAACCGATCTTTCGTTCGGCATTTCCGGTAAGTCATCCATAACTTCTTGTATGAATTCATGACTAATTTTTATTGGAACTAAATCTTGTTCAGGGAAGTAGCGATAATCTTCTTCAAATTCTTTTGTTCTTAAAGAAATCGTTATTCTCCTCTTATCATCCCAATGTCGAGTCTCTTGAGTTAATTCTTTACCTCGTTTTATCAAATTTCTTTGCCGTTGAATCTCCCATTTTAAAGCTCGCTCAACTTCTTTAAAACTATTAATATTTTTAACTTCACTGCGCTTATGTCCCTTAATTGATATATTTGCATCAACTCGAGCAGCTCCAGGTAAATCCAAATCTGATATTTCAGTATATTGTACTATCGATTTTAATTGCTTAAGAAATTCCCTTGCTTCTTCCGGAGAATTTATAACAGGTTCACTTACGATTTCAATAAGGCAAACACCTGATCGATTATAATCCACCAACGTGTAGGGGGATGTTGAAATAGATCCTTTATGTACTAATCGTGCAGGGTCTTCCTCCAAATGAATTCTGTTAAGTTGTATATCTTTTTTAGTTCCATTTAACTTAACTGTGATTTTTCCTCCATCCCCAAAAGCTCTTCCTCCTGCTTTATTATATTGGCTGATTTGGAAACCTTTAGGTAGGTCCACATAGAAATAATTTTTACGAAAGAAGTACATTACATCATTTATCTTGCAATCTAGTGCTATGGCAAGTCTTGTAGCATATTCAATAGCTTTTTTGTTTATTGTAGGTAATGATCCTGGCAGTCCAAGACAAACAGGACAATTATACGTATTTGGTTCAGCTCCTCGATAGTTAGCATTGCAACTACAAAATAATTTAGTTTTTAAATTAGTAAGTTGAATATGGACTTCTAAACCAATGATAACATCTTGATAGTTTGAACTCATTTTAAATTCCTTAGTTATTCAAAGGGGCTATTTTTCTGTAAATATTTAAATCTCGTTCAAGGAGATATCCAACATTAAGAATTGATTTTTCATCAAAATAGTTACCTATTATTTGAAAACCTATGGGGAGTTCTTTATTATCAAATCCACATGGTATTGAAAGAGCAGGTAACCCTGCAAGATTAACGGGGCAAGTCAAAACGTCCATTAAATACATTTGCAAAGGGTCATCTAAAAGTTCACCAATTTTGAAAGCAGGAGTAGGCATCGTAGGACTAACAATCACATCACATTTTTCAAAAGCCTTTTGAAAATCTTTCTTAATTACAGACCTCACTTTTAATGCTTTCATATAGAACATATCATAATAACCAGCAGAAAGAGCATAACTTCCTAAAATAACTCTCCGTCTTACCTCAGCACCAAATTTCTCATTCCGTGTTTGACTATACACATCATAAACATCTCCTTTAGTATTATCACTCATTAAACCGTATCTTAATCCATCATATCTAGCTAAATTCGAACTTGCTTCACTCATAGCTATTAGATAATATGTCGGGATGGCGTACTCTAAATGTGGAAATGAAATTTCAATTTTTTTCACACCTAGACTGCAAATTTTCTCAATTGCGCTATTAACCTTATCCTTTACACTCTTTTCTATCCCGTCCCCTAGGAATTCTTTTGGAACACCAATTGTCATATTATCTATTGGTTGTTCGAGTAACTCCGTATAATTATCCACTTTGACATCTACCGTTGTAGAATCTAAAGGATCAACCCCCGCAATAATTTCTAATAGTAATGCTGTATCATACACACATCTCGATAAAGGGCCAATTTGATCCAACGAATTCGCATATGAGACTAAACCATATCTAGAAACTCTCCCATATGTAGGCTTTAATCCTACTACCCCACAATAGGACGCGGGACATCTTATACTTCCACCAGTATCACTTCCTAAAGAGACCGGTGTTTGACCTGATGCTACACATGCCCCTGAGCCACCACTCGATCCTCCTGGTACATGAGTTAAATTCCATGGATTTAAAGTTGGACCATAGCTACTATTTTCAGTTGAAGAACCCATTGCAAATTCATCCATATTTGTTCTCCCAACACAAATTGCATCTTCTCTTTCAATCAAATTTTCAATTATAGTAGCATTATAAGGAGGATAGTAATTTTGCAAAATCTTGGAACCACAAGTAGTCGGACTATCTTTTATACAGATAAGATCCTTTACTGCTATGGGTAAGCCATATAGCTTTCCGATATTCCTACCATTTTTTAAGTTATCGTCTAACTTTTGAGCCTTAGTTATTGCCTTTTCCTTCGATAAATAAACAAATGAATGTATTTTATGATCAGTTTCCTCTATTCTTTCATAAACTCGTTGAATAACATTTTCAATCGTTATTTCGTTATTTTTTATCTTCTCAATGAGTTCATATGCCATATATTCATAGAGTTTCATTTCACACAAACCACACTTTTAAATAATTAAGGAAAAGGATCTATTTAATTACTCTTATTTGGCTCCACTTGTTTAGCTTTACGGAGTCTTTCGTAGCATAGTCCTCGGGAAGGGAATAGCATCTTTTATGTTGTCTAATCCACATATCCAAGAAACTACTCTTTCAACACCCACACCATAACCAGAGTGAGGAACACTACCGTATCGTCTCAGATCAAAATACCAGAAATATGTTTCTGGATCTTCTCCTTCTGCACTTAACCGTTCTTTCATATTGTCTACAAGTAAACTTCTTTCTGACCCTCCTATAATCTCACAATAACCCTCCGGAGCCAACATATCAAAACATAGTGCTTCCTTAGAATTCTCATCACTAGGTGGTTTATAAAAACCCATTATTTCAGTAGGATAATGAGTTACCACAACTGGGACCTTAAAATGTTCAGCAATTTTAGCTTCTTCATTAGTTCTTAGATCCTTACCCCAAGGAACATTCATATTGTATTTTTTATTCAATATATCTAAAGCTTCAGAATATTTAATTGTTGGATATTTTGTCTTAGCATATTCTTCTAATAAACTGATATCTCTTTCCAATATTTCCAGTTCCTTTTTATTATGCTTCAACACTTGTTGAATAATAAAACGTATTTCATCTTTGGCAACTTCTGTAACCTCATCTAGCTGCATAAATGCTGCTTCCATTTCTGCCATCCAAAATTCAGATAAATGTCTTGATGTTTTTGATTTTTCTGCTCTGAAGGTGGGCCCCATATTATAAATTTTCCCTAAAGAAAATATTCCTGCTTCTGCATATAATTGCCATGATTGACTAAGATATACTTTATCCTTAAAATATTTGACTTCAAATAATGTTGATCCACCTTCCGACATACTAGGTTGGAAAATTGGCGCATCAAATTCATAATATCCATTCTTTCTAAAGAATTTGTGAATAGCTCCAACTATTGTATGACGAATTTTTAAAATTGAACTTAATCTCCGTGATCTTAACCATAAATGACGATTATCATATAATAGTTCAGGTGATTGATACTCGGTGATTGGAAAGGGTTCAGCAATTTGAATAACCTCTAAATCATTAACCGACACTTCAAACCCCGTAGGCGCCCTTTCATCCTTTTTTAATTCACCCGAAATTTTAACTGAAGATTCAATTGTTAATTTCTCAGCGGCCTCAAAAATCACTGGATTTTTGCTTTTTGAGATAACGCACTGAATGATATCTGATCCGTCTCTTAACACAATAAAAACAAATTTGTTTGATTTTCGTTCTCTATATACCCACCCTCTCAGGTTCACTTGAGAGGCATTACTTTCCAAAGCTTCTTTAATCGTAATGAATTTAGAATCTTTCATCTTTTTATTCAAGAATTTTGCATTGACTATATCCTATCTTGTTATTGATTTCAAAAAAGTTTTTCTGATAAACAACCCCATTTTTCAAAAATCAAATAAGCTTTATATATCAATGAATAATTTCAGCTCCTAATTATAATCGTTTTACAATATTATCTAATACAAAGTTGATATTCTATCTACTCATAATTCCCCTGGACCCTTCTGCTATTATTTTGGTTCCTATTTATGTTGCTATATTGTTTCTGTTCTTATATTTACTTCATAGAAAATTTCATGACAAAAATCTTTTCCTTGGAATTTTTGTATCAGCTATTTTTTATATCATTATTGATGTTAATTTTTCAGGATGGCTATTTTATTTATTTTCCTTACAATTTGTAGGATATTTTTTGTTTTGTTTTATTTGTGGAATTACGGCGGGTATATTTAGCCCTGATACAAAAATAGGGGCACTAAGCGGGGCAATAGGAATGTTATTGGCAATGAATTTGACGTATCCTTCTATTTACTTTATAATTTTTGTATTTGGGATCTATTTCCCGTTTCAGACGTTGCCAAGAATTTTGGGTGGAGCAATTGGTGGAGTTCTTGGTAGTTACATTAGAAATAGATATGATTTTAGAAAAAAAACAATTATAAAATCTTCTGGAAATTAATATTATCCTACTTTTTTACCCTTTTCTAGTAAGTATTTTGAGAAGATGTTCATATATAAACATCTCTCTGGGGCCATCTCTGGTGTTGTTTTAGGATTTTCAGTAAACTCCACTTGACTGTCTCTAATGATAACAACAGGAGTTTGTTGATCAGCTTCACTAAGAAGAAATTGAGCTGCACTTGTAAGATCATCTGCTATTGCTCTCATAGTTATTTCCATTGGCCTATTAAAAAGATCTGGTTTCCCTATTAAATCCTCCACAGGTTCAAATCCCGCTGTTGCTATCGCTATTCCAATAGTACCTTTTCTAAGGGGTTGAACTCTCGAATCTGAGATTATTACTCCCAAATTATCGATATCGAATTCTTTTCTTAATACTTCCCAATATTCCCATACAACCTTATCCAGATCTTTTGGTAGAAGAACAACATTACCCGGTCCTGCGTTCGATTGATCAATTCCCGCATTTGCGATTAAAAAATCATTAACTTGCGCTAATATAACATGAGTCATCCCGCCTAATATCATAGAAGATTCTCTTAATATAAGCTCTACAAACCGATCATCCATATCATATTCTTTTGCTAATTCACTTGCTCTTTCTGAAATATCAGTCACCTCAGATAAACGCACCACTCTTCCCTGTGAAGTAGCTATAACTTTTTCTGCGATGACTATGACGTCTCCTTCTTTCAAAGTTTCATATTTTTCCCTGATATTCTCAATGATGATTGTTAATAAATCATCATATTCTTTAATGAGGGGAAGCTTAATTGAAAATAATTCCATAGTGACTAAAAAGAATTTGACTTATCTTATATCAATTTTCGTTATGATTTATCAAATCTTTTTTAGGAAAAAATATATGAAAATATAATTGATAAAATAAATACAAAATCTAAATTATGAGAAATTGAGATTATGACAAGAAATGAAGATTTACTAGTTTTACGCAATCAGTATGTACCCAAAGCAGTTTATAACACCATTCCTTCTTTTATAGAAAGAGCTAGTGGAGCAAAAATGATAGATGTTGAGGGTTTTGAAATGATAGATTTTGCAGGAGGTATAGCAACACTCAATGTTGGTCATTGTCATCCTAAAGTTGTGGATGCCATTAAAGATCAAACGGAAAAATATCTTCATACATGCTTTCATGTCGCAATGTACGAACCATATATAAAATTAGCAAAAAAATTATGTGAGATTACGCCTGGGGATTTTCCAAAAATGGCCTTCTTCGCAAATAGTGGTGCTGAGGCTGTAGAAAATGCTATAAAAATAGCTCGATATTATACTAAACGACAAGGGATAATTACATTTGAAAATGCCTTTCATGGGAGAACACTCATGGGTATGAGTCTTACAAGCAAAGTAAAACCGTATAAATTAGGTTTTGGACCATTTGCCCCAGAGATTTATCGAATCCCTTATGGTGATACTGATCTCTTTGAGACCTTTTTAATTGATCATATTGCTCCAGAATCTGTAGCTGCAATAATAGCAGAACCCGTTCAGGGAGAAGGGGGATTTATTGCACCGTCATCTAACTTCTTCCCAAAATTAGCGGAAATATGCCAAGAATATGGAATCTTGTTCATCGCAGACGAGATTCAGTCAGGTATGGGTCGAACAGGAAAGATGTTCGCTGTAGATCATTGGAATGTTGTCCCAGACATTATAGTTTTGGCAAAAAGTTTAGCTGCAGGATTGCCTTTAAGTGCTATAATAGGGCGTAAAGAAATTATGGATTCACCTCATATAGGAGGGTTGGGTGGCACTTTTAGTGGAAATCCTGTTGCTTGTAGAGCTGCATTAGCTGTTTTAGAAATTTTTGAAGAAGAAAATTTATTGAATAAAGCGGAAATTTTAGGAAAAAAGATATTCAAACAACTAAAAACTTGGCAAAAGGATTTTGATATCATTGGTAATATAAATGGAATGGGATCAATGATGGCTTTTGAAATAATTGAACCCAAAACAAAACAACCTGCTAAAGATAAAGCTGTAGAAATGGTTAATTTGTGTCATAAGAAAGGCTTGGTAATTCTAACATGTGGTAAGTTTGGAAATACTATAAGATTGCTTATGCCACTAATAATAAAGGATGAAGATTTAGACAAAGGGTTCAAAATAATGGAAGAAAGTCTCCAGATTTTGGAAGATAAAAGCAAGGATAAATAATACTAATCTTTTTTATCTGTTTCTACTCCACACCAGTCCATAATGGTACTTATTATTATTTCGGTTATTTTTAGAGTAGAGCTAATTGAAACTCTTTCATCAATAGAATGAATTTTCTCCCCATATGGACCAAATGATATTGCTGGAATGCCATGATGAACAAAAAATCGCGCGTCTAGACCTGCTGAACCACCAACATAAAGTGGACTTAATTCCATAAATTTTTTTATATTATTTTCTAGAACTTTTACAAACGGATGATTAGGATCTTGTTCATGAGGCCTTGCCTTCCAACCAAACCATTCTATTTTTGGTGGATGTTCCCTCAGCCATTCATCTTTTTGCGTAGTTTCTTGGATTGCGTTTTCAATTTGATCGATTACCATTTCCCGAGTTTCTCCCGGAGGAAATCCGATTCGACAATCGAGAGTACATAAAGCAGGTACCGTAGAAGGCCAATCTCCTGCGTTAATTACACCAATATTAAGAGTTGTCGCTTTTCCCTTCATGCTTGGATCTACTTCTGCATATTGATACCTAATTTCTTTTTGTCTTTTCTCATTTAATGATTTGAGAGCTTTAATAATGGGAACCATCTTAACAATCGCATTCACACCATAATGGGCGGTAGCTGCATGCGCGGGAATACCCGTAACAATTACACGAAAATACATCACTCCTGCACTAGCAACGCCAATTGTATATCCCCCAGGCTCAGGTATTAGGGCAGCATCTGCTTTTGGTTGAGTTAGGCGCATATACAGGCACCCCCCAATACCCCCATCTTCTTCATCAATAGTGGTCTCAATAAAAACGTCTCCTTTTAATTTTGTATTTGTTTCCTTAAGAGCTTGTAAAGCAAAAATTATAGATGCGACACCGGCTTTCATATCCCCAGCACCCCTTCCATAAATGAAATCACCTTCCTTTTCCCCACCCCACGGATCAAAAATCCAGTGTTCTACTGGTTCTGGGCTAACTACATCAACATGTCCATTAAGACATATAGATCGACCATTTCCAGTTCCTTTAAGAACACCTGCTACGTTCGGGCGATTCTCATAACCATACTTAGTAAAAGAAGTTGTCTCGAAAAAATCCTCATTTTTTCGTAATGTTTCAATATCGGGATAGACATATTTAGTTTCAAGGTTCAATTCATTCAACTTATTAAATATAAATTTCTGAACATCTTCTTCTTTCCCAGAAACACTAGGAATCCGAACTATATCTTGTATGAATTTAACAAGATCTTCTTGATTATCTTGTATCCACTTTATTGGAGTTAATTTTACTGAACTCATTCTATTCTTCTTATGTCATATTTATCTATTAATATAAACTAATTCTTTGGGATTCTTAACATTGACCAGTTTGTTACTCCAGTATTTTTAATTTCAAATTTTTTCAATACCTGGAATCCAAAATTTTGATAATACAAAACATTACTTTCTTTGTTGGTATCTAAGTAACATTTTTGATTATTTTCATCTAAAGTTTTCATCATTGGGAGTAGGAGTTTTGTACCAAAGCCTTTCCTTTGGAATTCTGGATCAACAGCAATAACCATAAGGTATCTATGTGGTTCCGTTAATAGCTTCTCATGTATTTCATTAGGATGAGCAGTTACGGAGAGTCTTTCAAGATATTTTTTACTTAGCACATAAAAAAATACCTCATCTCCACATTCCTTTGATCGCTCTGGGGTGATGTATGCAAATTCCGAAGGAAGCCATAGTGCTATCCCTTCTAAATTGGGTGAAGATGCATATACTTCACCAAAATGAAGGCAATACCAAATATAGGCTTTAAATATATATGGGAAATATTTAATTCTATCAGATTCATCAGGGATAATGTAAGCATATAAGGGATCATCATGAAATGCTTTTGAAATAACTTCTGCTGCTTTGTTTAAAGGAATACTCTTTATTTGATATAAATTTTGAAGCTTTATCATTTTTAAATAATCTAAATTGATGAAAAATTATCTTACAATTAATTAAAAATTAAATATAAATTCAATACCTTATGGTAAGTTGATGTTATATTAAGATTTTACAAATTCATGCAATAAACTTAATTTTGAAAATATATTTTTACTTGCGTGGAACAGATAAATTATTTTGAAAAGTTATTCTATCCTAAATCTATAGCGATTATCGGTGCATCAAAGAAGAGAATGTGGCAGCTTCAAGGATATGTCGATAGAAACTTCCAAGGAGACTTGTATTTTGTCTCGAAAAGACATGGCAAACTACTAGGTGTTGACTGCGTAAAAGATGTGGATGATCTTCCTAATAATATTGATCATGCCATAATTGCGGTTAATCGGGACCAATTAGTTGAAATTGTGAAGAAATGTATTAATAAGAAATTCGCTACTATCCATATTTTTTCAGCAGGAACAGGTGAATGGGATCAAGAGGGAAGGGAAATTGAGTATAAAATTTATAACTTATTAAAAAAAAGTAAAACTCGAGCAATTGGTCCTAATTGTTTGGGTTTATATTCTACTGGTGGACGTTTTTCATTCAATCCTTCATTCAAAGCAGATCCTGTTGGTAATGTGGCAATTATATCTCAATCTGGAGATCTCACCGAAAGGTTTGTTGGAAATTTAAATTATCTTGGTGTTAACTTTTCAGTAGGAGCAAGTATAGGGAATTCTATTTCAATAAATGTAACGGATCTCATACAATATTTCAATAGTGATGATAGAATTGAAATAATAAGCATATATTTCGAAGGATTTTCAAGATATCATCAAAACGAGGGTAGAAGACTTTATAATGTGCTGAAAGAGACTAATAAACCTGTCATTTTTTTAAGAACTGGAAAGACGGAAGCAGGGAAAAGATCAGCTGAATCGCATACAGGTAGTCTTACAACCTTAAATCAGATCTGGGACGCAATATTTTCTCAAACAAATACTATTCAAGTTAGGACGTTCGAGGAACTGGTAGAAACAACATTAGCGTTCAATTACTGTAAAGATTATCTTCCCGAGGAAAAAGGGATTCTATTAATGACATGGTCTGGTGGAAATGCGACAATAGCAACAGATTTAATAATTCAACTTGGGGCAACGATACCGGAGTTTAGCGATGAGACTAAAGCAAAATTGAGAAATTTAATTAGATTTGGGGGTGTTGTAAATCCATTGGATCTCCCTTGGAAAAATTTCTCAGATGAATACTCAAAAATTGCAGAAATCGCAATAAAAGAACCATATATCGGTGGTGTTCTCGCAGAAACTTATCAGCCTTATGATATAAATTCATGGGAAAATTACTTTGATAATTTAAGATTTCTTAAAGAATTATGTCGTGAGCAAAAGAAGCCATTTTTTCTTTCATTACCCTTTACAAGCTTTCAAAACAGAGAAAATTATAGGAAAAGAATAATTGATATGAATGTACCAATCTTTAATAGTTTTGAAAGTGCTGCTAAAGCTTTTCTTAATCTGTATGTATATAATAAAAAACGAAAGAACACAGGGGAGTAGGTTATAGATGAATGAGATCTATATGAATTTATACGATATACTGGAGATTGGCGATAGATACCCAACAGTTATCATGGGTGTTTTAAATTTAAGCCCTGAAAGCTTTTATAAAGGTTCTGTCTATTCGGATGTTCGAAGTTTAAAAAAGGCAGCACAAAAAATGATAAATAATGGTGCGAAAATGTTAGATTTAGGCGCCCGATCGACGGCACCATGGTCTCAAAGAATAACAATTGAAGAAGAAATTGATAGACTAAAATCAGCTATGAAAATAGTATGTGGAATAATCCCCGAGGGTATTATTATCTCTGTTGATACACAATATAGAAAAGTAGCGGAAATAGCATATAATATATCTCTTGAATATGAAAGAAAAATAATCATTAATGATGTGAGTTGTTTAAAAACAGATCCAAGTTTACAGGATTTTGTGATTAAATACGATCTTCCAATGGTATTAATGGCATCAAAAAACATCCCTGGAGATTTATGTACTATTGATGAGATTATTGATGAATTCGAAAAAACAACAGAGGTTTTGATTACAAATGGATATGATGAAAATAAAATGATCCTGGATCCCGGTATAGGTAAATGGATCAAAGAGAAGGTTTATACTTATGATTTGAAAATTATTAACGAACTACCGAAACTAAAAAAATTGACTAAGCCTATTTTAGTCGCTATTTCAAGGAAATCTTTCATCGGCACAACATTAAATATTCCTGACCCTAAAGATAGGCTAAATGGAACACTCTCCTCAACAGCGATAGCGGTTTATAATGGGGCACATATCGTTCGAACTCATGATGTAGATAACCAACTCATAGAAATGGTTAAAATGGCAAAAAAAATTCGAGATAATTAGCTCTGTAGAGTTATAAAAAGATATTTCTGATCTTCAAAAATGAAGCTTTTTAATATAATTTACGCAACATTTTTAGCCCAAATAAGGGACTAATCTTTTTCCTCCATTCAAAATAGATTGCAGCTAATATCAACAATCTATAAGCTTCTCTGAGTACTGAAAAACTATGAAAAAATGTGCTTATATTTAAATTTGAGTATTACCTTATATTATATGTAAACTGTTAAATAATCTACCATATTCAATTAAGTTTTGATTAATTTAACCTTACGAATATATTGAAGAATCGATTTCCTATGCCTAAAACCAATAATAACTCTTACGACGCAGACGATATCACTGTCTTAAGAGGCTTAGACGGAGTACGTAAAAGACCTGCTATGTATATTGGCGATACGGACAAAAAGGGTCTTCATCATTTGATATTTGAAGTCCTTGATAACTCTGTAGATGAAGCTATCGGAGGTTATGCAGATGAAATTTCAGTTACACTCTACCAGAACAATTCTGTGTTGGTTTCTGATAATGGGAGAGGTATACCCATCGATGATCATCCAGAATTTAACAAACCAGCTCTAGAAGTTATAATGGAACATTTACATGCTGGTGGAAAATTCGATAGTAAAAGTTATAAAATATCAGGAGGTTTACATGGTGTAGGACTCTCAGTTGTGAATGCTCTAACTGAATGGATGGAAGTTGAGGTCTGTCGGGATGGCCTCTGTTATAAACAAAAATTCTCAAAGGGAAAAAAAGTTACTGAACCTGAAATTATACCAATTAAAAATAAAAATTCTTGCACTAAAATTTCTTTCTATCCAGACAACTCAATATTTGAATTTGATCCTAAAGACTATATATTTAGTGCTCATACCATAATATCAAGGATGCGGGAACTTGCTTTTCTTACCCCACATACGAGATTCGAATTACACAATAAAATTACAGATGAGATAGAAGAATTTCACTATGAAGGAGGAATAAACGAGTTTATTACATATTTGAATAAAGATAAACAGCCTTTACATAATGATATAATTTACATAACCGATACTGCTAAAGATGATGATGGAGCAGATGTTTACTGTGATGTTGCTATGCAGTATAATCAAGGTTTTCAAACAAATATTCTTTCTTATGCAAATACAATAAATACAATTGAAGGAGGAGTACATCTCACTGGATTTAAATCAGCTTTAACAAGAGTTTTTAACTTTTACATAGAAAACTATATGGAAAAGAAATATAAAGGTCAAGTATTAAGCGGAGCAGATACCCGAGAAGGATTATCTGCAGTTATATCTATTAAACTTCCGGATCCTCAATTTGAAAGTCAAACTAAAATCAAATTAGGCAATCCTGAAATTAGACAAATAGTAAGTCAAATAGTAACAGATAGATTAACCCAATATTTCGAAGAAAACCCCCAAACGGCTAAAAGGATCATCTTAAAAACACTCAATGCCAAGATGGCTCGCGAAGCTGCTCAAAAAGCAAGAACGCTTATCCGAAGAAAATCCGCATTAGATAGTGCAAGGATGCCTGGTAAACTTGCCGATTGTTCTTCAAATAATCCCGAGGAGGCTGAAATATTTATTGTTGAAGGAAATTCTGCTGGTGGTTCTGCTAAACAAGGAAGAGATAGAAATTATCAAGCTATTTTACCTCTTAGAGGTAAGATTCTTAATGTTGAGAAAGCACGGATGAACAAGATATTGCAAAATGAGCAAATTCAATCCATTATTAAGGCTCTGGGGGTTGGAATACAGGAAACAAATGATTTGAATGGAACCAATGGGGATATGGAAGACGGAGAAGATGTTGAAGAAACCTTTGATTTGACTAAATTACGTTATCACAAGGTTGTAATTATGTGTGATGCAGATGTAGATGGTTTCCATATTGAAACGCTTCTACTTACATTTTTCTTTAGATATATGCGTCCACTAATAGATGAGGGATATCTTTATATTGCATGTCCACCTTTGTATAAGGTCAGTTATAAAAAAGACCAGATCTATGTCTATACCGACAAGGAAAAAGAGGATTATTTCCAGGAGCTAAAAACAAAATATAAGCTTAAAGACACAAATTCAATTCGAATTCAAAGATACAAAGGTCTTGGTGAAATGAACGCAGAAGAGCTATATATTACCACTATGAATCGTGACACACGGAAATTGAAAAAGGTAACTTATGAAGATTATTTAGAAAATGATCTTATGTTTACAAAACTTATGGGAAAAGAAGTTAAAGCCCGTAAAAAGTTCATTATTAGTAATTTTGATGAAGTTAATGTTTTAGATATTTAATTTCAATCATTTTAGAATTTTTTAATTCAAAATAGTGGGGAATTATTTTGGCTTCAGAACAGATTGAAGAAGTTTTGCTTAAAAGTGAGATGGAAAGCAGTTATATTGATTATGCAATGAGCGTAGTCGTTGGACGTGCAATCCCTGATGTAAGGGATGGCCTTAAACCCGTTCAGAAAAGAATCATCTATGCAATGTCAGAAAATGGATGGGATGCGCGCTCTCCGCATGTTAAATGTGCTAAAATTGTAGGAGACGTTCTAGGTAATTATCATCCTCATGGAGATGCGGCAGTATATAATGCATTAGTAAGAATGGGACAAGATTTTTCCTTAAGATATCCACTCATCGATCCTCAAGGGAATTTTGGCTCTATTGACGGGGATGAACCTGCAGCTTATAGGTATACAGAGGCTAGGTTATCTCGTATTTCGGATGAATTAATTGAGGATATAAAAAAAGAAACTGTTGAATTTATCCCCAATTTTGATGATAGTAAAGTTGAACCAGTTTATTTACCCGCAAAATTACCAAATATCTTAATAAATGGAACTAAGGGTATTGCGGTGGGGATGGCAACATCAATGCCTCCCCATAACTTAAATGAAGTCTGTCAAGGAATAATAGCTACTATTGACGATCCTGAAATATCAATTCAAGAGCTCATGGAAATTATTAAAGGTCCTGATTTCCCTACGGGGGGAATTATTTCTGACACAAATGGGATATATAATGCTTACACCACTGGAATCGGGAATGTAAATATCACCGGAAAGATTGAGACTGAAATAAAAGATGATAAAACTAGTTTAATTATTACGGAAATTCCATACTTAGTAAATAAATCTTTGTTAATCGAATCAATTGCGAAACTGATCAAAGATGGAGTCCTCAAAGATATTAGAGATTTACGCGATGAATCTGATAGACACGGAATGCGAATAGTCATCGAATTGCGGAAGAATGCTCAACCTGTAATTATTAAAAATATTTTATTTAAAAGGACTAAGTTGTTTACAAGTTTTAATATTATCAATTTAGTGTTAATCAATGATGGGAAACAACCGAAAATTCTCACTTTAAAAGAAATAATTCAAGAATATATAAATCATCGACTTCTGATTATTAAAAGGAGGATTGAGTTTGATTTAAAAAAAGCGGAAGACCGTCTTCATAGAGTAGAAGGTTTACTTATAGCATTAAATGATATTGACAATGTGATTAATATAATCAAAAATGCAAATGATACAAATGAAGCGAAAATAAAACTTATAGAAGCTTATAATTTGAGCGAGATTCAAGTTCAGGCAATATTAAGTATGCAATTGTCACGATTAACTAATTTAGAACAACAGAAGCTAGTAGATGAGGAGAAATCCCTTAATCAAAGTATAAAAGATTTTAAGAAAATTTTAGCGAGTGAAAAGTTACAATTAGGTATTATTAAAACCGAACTATCTGAGCTCAGCAGCAAATATGGAGATCCCAGAAAATCAGAAATTGAAATCAGAGAAGAAGAAACCCCAAAAGATATTGAAACCAAGGATCTCATTAAAAAGGAACCAACTATAGTGATCTTCACAAAGAATCAATATGTAAAAAGAATTTCAGTTGAATCATATCGCACACAAGGAAGAGGGGGACGTGGTAAAAAAGGGATGACAGTACGCGAAGAAGATTTCATTACTGATCTATTTGTATGTTCTACTCACGATACGATATTAGTTTTTACATCAAAAGGAAGGGTATATTCAATTAAATGCTATGATATTCCGCTTCAAAAGCGCACAGCTCGTGGAAAACCAATTATCAACTTTATTGCCCTTCAAAGTGAGGAAAAAATTTCTTCTATGATCCCCATTAATAATTTCAACACAAATGAAATGCTCATTATGACTACTAAAAACGGGATAATTAAGAAAACACCTCTACGGTTATTTTCGAAATTTAAGAGTACAGGGGTTAGGGCTCAGCGAATTAGGCCAGATGATGAATTGGTGAGTGTTAAAAGATTATCAAATGAACTTGAAGATATATTTATTGCTACAGAATTAGGTTATGCTGTAAGGTTCGATGAATCTGAATTAAGAGAATTAGGGAGAAACTCAATGGGGGTTAAAGGTGTAGATCTAAGAGAAGGGGATGCTGTTGTAGATACATTATTAGTAACCAATGAAAAAATTGCATTAACATTAACCAAAAATGGATATGGGCAAAGAACATATGTAAAAGAATATAGAAAAACGGGAAGGGGTGCAAAGGGAGTAAAGAACATATCACTTAATATAGAAGAACTTGATAAAGTTATTGCCATTAAAATTGCTGAACATATGGATATGCTCATAGGGACAGAAAAAGGGCAAGTAATAAGATTGCCTGTAGATTCTATAAGAATTACCCATAGAACAGCTAAAGGAGTTCGTGTTATCAAACTTTACGAAGATGATTCGGTAGTCGCAATTGGTAAATGCGAAAAAGAAATATAATTACTCCTTTTTTATATAAGGGATAAGGCAGATAAATACAAAATTTTCTTCACCCAGATTATCGATTCCATGCATTTCATTAGGAGGAATATATACTACATCTCCTGTTGTTGCGGTTTCTTGTTTTTCCTCATTATTATAAAATTTACCTTTTCCAGATAATACATATATCTCATGATCTTCTGGATGACTATGAAGCGGGACTCTTCCTCTTGGTTTTATTTCAAATCGTCTCATTGCAAAATTCTTAGCACCAGAATTAGCATCAATCAACCATCTTACACTAACATCTTTTACTTCAGTTCCATTTGTTAAGGTAGCTTGCTTTTCTTCTATCTCTTGATAATTTTTTTTTATCATCGTGTATGTAAAATTCTTAATCTATTAAAATGATATCAAATTAAAAATAAATTAAAAAATGCAACACTAATACACTTGTCTCATGACAAAGAAAATAGCGATTGGGTTCGATTATACACATAATAATCAATTAATAATAGAAAATAATGCATTTAATGACTTTATCCAGTATCTTTTTGATTCAAATTTCCAATTGGGGAAAATTGAAGCAGGTATAACTCTTGAAAAACTGAATAATTATGATATTTTAATAATTGGGGTGCCTTATTTAGGTCCAGATCTGGATCAGGATGAAATAAAAGAATTAGTGTCATACGTTAAGGACGGTGGAAGTCTCTTAATTATCAATGATGGGGGTGGAGATTATGAAAACAAAAATAATCTTTCCGAACTTTCTAAAAATTTTGGTATTGAGTTTAATCCAGATAAACTTTTTGATAATAAATATTTCTTTACAGATAATTCTCATCCAATAGTGAAAGATTTCAGTAGCCACTTCATAACAAGAGATATTACTCAATTTATACATTCAAATGGATGTACTTTAAAGATCGACAAATCAATAGAGAATGAAAATATGGATGTCAACGCAATAGCTTATTCCTCTGAGGTTACTTCATGGCATAGCTGTTTGGATGGAAATGGATGGCACGATAAATCCGACCAACATCTCCCCATTATCGGTGTCTCTCATTATTATTTAGGCAAGGTTGTAGCAATTGGAAATATGTCTCTTTTCTCTGGTTTGAATGAATCTTACGGGATTCGAGCGGCTGATAATTTCAAATTAGTTGGAAATATTATATCATGGCTATTGAACAAGGCAAATTCTGAAGAGGAACAAGCTCTAAAACCAATTTTCACAACTGTTCCTATAAATCAAGATCTCTTTTATTGGATTAAAGAAATGATAAACATGGGAAAGTGGAACAATCTCGAAGAAGTTATTAACCACGCTTTAAGAGTTGCTAAGACAAAAATGAAGGAAGCGGAAAAAAATGGTTGAGACTAATAAAAAAGAGATATTGATTGGTTTAATTGGAGATACTCATATTCCTTCTCAAGCTTCTGAAATTCCCCAAAAAATTATTACTGATTTTGAAGACAAAAATATTGACTATCTAATTCATTTGGGGGATTTTGTTAAATTGAATATATTAAAAAACCTTTACGAAAAGTTTGGAAAAGATAAAGTGATCGCAATTCAAGGTAACATGGACAGCCAACAAGTAAAAGGAAACTTGCCTAAAACTACAGAATTGGAATTATTAGGACATAAAATTTTTATAACACATGGAACTGGTGGTCCAAAAGATATAATAGAAAGATTGAGTGAGATACCTGAGTTAGCTACGTATGATATAATTATATTTGGTCATGTTCATAGACCATTTGCAGAGAAATGGATGGATGGAAAATGGTATATCAGTCCCGGGACACCAACCGATAAAGTTTTTACTAGCGTTAATTCCTATGGATTATTGAAGATATCAAAAGAGAAGATTGAGCCAGAGATAATATATTTATAAAATTAAAAGTAGGCTAAAAAAAGTAGATCATTATATTTAGGTTTCTTCCATTGACTTTCCTGAAAGTTTTTTATAATGATTAAGCACTGCTTGACGGGCTGCATATACAAAAGCCCGTTTTACATTAATTCCTTGGATCGCAATCGTTTCATAAATTAAACAGTGATTTAGCCTGGCGACATCTAAGACTTTCCGTATTTTAGAAATCTCCACGATATCTACTAAATCACGTTTGTTTGCTAACAATACAAGAGGTACCTCTGGTGGGGCGAAAGCTTCGGGAGGGATTAATTTATCTCCGTAGAATCTGAGCAGTTCTTTAAGAGACCACATATCTTCTTCCCATTGATCTATTAAAGAATCCCATGTGAATATGACTGCGTCAGTTCCCTTCAATACCGTTTGTCTTTGAAATTTGTGACGTCTCTGACCTGCAACTGTATAAACCTGGAACACAACATTAGAAACTCTTGCTACTACCCGATCAAAAAACAAAGTACGTCCTGTTGGGTCTTGAATTTGTTGCATATCACCTGAAGCTAAACCTTCACGACGATAAACCCAATCAAGTGCGGTAGTTTTTCCCCCAAGTGAAGGTCCATAAAAACAAATTTTGAATACAAGTGTTCCATCCCCACGACGGCTAGGCAAATTTATCGAACCTCAATTTTTAACAAAATTAGTTAATTTAAATTAGATCTTATAAAATCTATAAGACTCTTGTAATATAAAAATTTGCAAAAGAAAAGTTTTGTGATTTTTAACTAAAGAAAGTCGTATTCTTGTATGTATTTAAGACTAATATCTAAATATTATGAATAAAGAATAGATCTTTAAAAATTAATAAATTTTAATGATTAAGATAAAATACAAAATAACTATAATAAATATAAAAACATACTACTTAGAAAATGAAAATGAGCTTTAATATCAAAAGTAATGTATATTGGGTCGGAAAAGTCGATTGGGAGTTAAGAAAATTCCATGGAAATGAATATTCCACACATAGAGCAACAACTTACAATTCTTACCTAATTAAGGAGGAGAAAGTAGCATTAATTGATACGGTTTGGTTACCTTATTCAAAAGAATTTGTTGAAAATCTCGCTCGTGAAATTGATTTAGAAAAAATTGACTATATCATAGCAAATCATGCAGAAATCGATCACAGCGGAGCGTTACCAGAACTTATGGAAAAAATTCCAGATACTCCTGTATACTGTACAAAAAATGGTGTTGAATCATTAAAAGGACATTATCATAAAGATTGGAATTTTCAAGTTGTAAAAACAGGGGATAAACTGAGCCTTGGAAATGGTAAAGATTTAATATTTGTTGAGATGAGAATGCTTCATTGGCCCGACAGTATGGCATGTTATTTGACAGGAGATAATATTTTTTTTAGTAATGATGCATTTGGGCAACATTATGCAAGTGAATTTATGTATAATGATCTAGTCAATCAAAACGAACTTTTTACAGAATGCATTAAGTATTATGCTAACATTCTTACACCTTTTAGTGCTCTTGTTGATAAAAAAATCAAAGAGGTTCTTGAACTCAAAATCCCGATAGATATAATTGCCACAAGTCATGGCGTTATTTGGAGAGATAATCCTATTCAAATAGTAGAGAAATACTTAACTTGGTCAAACGATTACCAAGAAAATCAAATCACAATTATATATGATACAATGTGGCAGGGAACTCGTAGGATGGCAGATTTTATAGCGAAAGGGATTCAACAAGCCGATTCTGAAATCAACATTAAAATCTTTAACGTTGCTAATTCTGATAAAAACGATATAATCACAGAAATTTTTAAATCTAAGGCAATTCTAGTTGGTTCTCCCACGATAGGGAAAGGAATTCTCTCCTCTATTGCAGAAATTATGGAAATGATCAAAGGATTACGGTTTAAGAAAAAAAAAGCTGCAGCATTTGGATGTTATGGCTGGAGTGGTGAGTCTGTTAAAATATTAACAGATCATCTAGAAAAATCAGGATTTTTGATTATCAATGATGGAATTCGTGCCAAATGGAATCCCGATGATGAAAGTATAGCAAAATGTGTTGAATTTGGAAAAGATTTTGCAGGGAAGATACAGTAAAAATATATATTAAATCGTGATCTAAATGGGAATAAAGTTATATACTGTATTTGAAGGAGTAAAAATACCATTAGTTTCAACCGGAGTCTCCCCATTTGCAGGTTCCGGTCAATTTGGTGCGAAAGCAGAAATCTATCGTGAAAAATTTTTTAATAATGCAGACGCAATGCTGGAAATTATGGAAGCGTGCTATGAAGGAGGAGGAAGAGGAATAGGGGCGATTCCCTTCGGGAAAGTAATTGAAGCTGTTAAGATAATGAAAGAAACGCATGACGACTATATAATAACAGGATCTACACTTCCTCAAATGTCTCCTGATCCGGGCATAGAGCAATTAGTTGATTTAGATGCAAAAATTATTTTTGTACATGCTTCAATTTCAGATAACAGAAGTGATCGTGTTACTAAATTAGTGGAAGATATCTCTTCGAGGGGAATAATTCCAGGCCTTGCGGTTCATAATCCCATATCAACAATGGAATTTGCTTTTAAAAATTATTTGGGGGTTAAAACTTACTTAGTACCTTTTAATGCAAAGGGTTTTTTGATGGGAAATCAACAAAAATTAGAGAATTTAATTGATAGTAAAAATGAAACAGCATTTATGGGCATGAAAACTCTCGCAGCTGGAAATTTAGACCCAACATTGGCATATGAATACATTTCAAAACATAATATTCGTGCTGTCGTAATTGGTATGGTGGACGTAGAAGAAGCGCGAAATGTAGCTAAAATTGCATTAAAGGCTCTACAGAAGTGATTGATAAATTAATTTTTTCTAACAAGAATAGTCTAGTAGAAAGGATTATGATATTTTCTTGTATCTTTTTTTCTTTCTAAGATTTTTTCCCTAATTTCCTTATCTATTAAACCTTCAATATGACACAAGTATTCATACTCATCTCTTAGACATAATGTAATTGCGACACCCCTTTTACCCATCCTTGATGTGCGTCCAATCCGATGAACGTATACATCAGGATATTTGGGGACATCATAATTTATAACATGAGAAATATTTTCTATATCTAAACCTCTAGCAGCGACATCTGTAGCAATCATCATATTAATTTTGTGATCTCTAAAAGCTGAAAGAATTTTTTCCCGTTGAGCTTGAGATAAGCTTCCTGAGATTACATTAACTCTATAGTTAAAATTTTTCAGTGTTCTTAATTTATTTGACAACCAAGTAGCAGTTTTTTTTGTATTAACAAATACTAAAGTATGTTTTGGTTTTTCTCTTTTCAACACTTTTAGAAAAGTACGAAATTTTTCTTCGAATCTATCGATCATGTAGTAAAATTGTTTTGTACTACCCACCGTTAGATTGTCTCTACTTAAATTAAGAAACTCAAATCGGTTTCTAGAAAACTTCTTAACTAATCTTCTTATATCAGAACTTAAAGTTGCCGAAAATAATAAAAATTGATAATCGGTTTTTATTTGATTTAAAATATATTTAACATCGGGAGCAAATCCCATATCAAACATACGATCACTTTCATCGACAATTGCAAATTTAATATTATTAAACTTTAAGTTCCGTCTCTTATATAAATCAATTATACGTCCAGGAGTCCCCACAACAATATTAACCCCCTGCTCTAGCTTCCTTATCTGATTAGCAATAGACACACCTCCATAAATTGGAAGTGATTTTACTTTATGGTTCCCTAAACTTTTAATTACATCATGAACTTGTTTAGCAAGTTCTCTAGTCGGTTCCAAAATCAAACACTCAACTTGTTTAAAAGCTAGTCGTTCGATAACAGGAAGTACAAAGGCTAAAGTCTTTCCACTCCCAGTTTTAGCTTGAGCCATAATATTATTGCCCTTTAAGATTAAAGGTATTGCTTTTTTCTGAACAGGCGTCGGCGAGAGTATATTCAAATTCCGTAAAGCATTAACATTTCCATGGTTAATGCCAATTTCTTCAAAATTCAGTTTATTTCACAATTAATTTATTCTTTTTTTCACACAACTTCACTTAAAATAATATTTCATTAAAGAAAAACCTTTTCAAAAAAATTTGGTTGCCTTTTAAGGATTTTTTATTCTTGGAATCAAATTTCGTATAGATGTCTTCTAAAAATGAATTAAAGTACATTATTTTAATGATACTGATTCCTAAATCTTATGTCGGAATCACTTAATTTAGTTTTTATTGTCTTAAATAAAACAATTAATCATATTGATAGTCGATTTAAATTTAGTTTTGTTGTACATTTAATAATCCCAAGTTTTTGTTATCAGAAAATTAAAAAGTAAGAAGTTTCATGATATATAAGGAAACTATAAATAATTTACCCTTACAGAAAATTGAGATTTGAAAAATGAGAGCCCTTTTGAAATCGTTTAATCTTTCTGATAAAGAAATTAAGCTTTATTCTGAGAGTATGAGAAAAGTTCCTCTAACTTTGGATGAAATAAAAGCTATGATGAGTGAACAATCAGAAGAAGAGATACAACAAATTATTGATAATCTTGTTGAGAAAAAATTACTCCTTCAGACATCATCTTCTTTACCTCATTATGTTACAATTCCCCCTATTGCGGCTATATTAAATAGTATAACAGAATTAATAGAAGAATCCTCTGAAGCTCAAAAAAATGAAGTAAAGCAAGATTCAAATCTAGAAAAATTTCAAGATGATTTATTTCAAGATCTCGAAAGAATCAGTCAAGATTTACTTGATGCTACATGCGATCAGAGCAACACCAGTCAGACAACTGAAGTTTTATCTGAAGTTGAACTAAATGTTAAGAAGTTTGCTGAAGTAATCCTTACTGATATAATCAAATTAATTACCCCACTAAAGAATCAGTCAGCCATAGATGCTAGAGATATTAATAAGTTGATCACAGCTGTTAAGAAAAAAGTAAGTGAATCTGAAGAAATTGCAGGAAATATGTTTTCCCAATTTAGAGCTATCGTAAAAGATATGGAGAATCCAGATAATCCTCAACAAGTTGATGCTTTTAAGACCTTCATTAGAAACTTAGGTGAATCACTTAACAAAAGAATAAATGAACTCTCTCTTAAACCTGGTGGACAGAGTTCCTTGAGTGCTCGAAAATTTGAAAAGTTAGAAAGGTCATTATACAACATTCTAACTGATTACATCAGCAACGATGGTTTTGTGTTTGAGAAATTATTGTCTGTGAGTAGTTATGAGAAAATTAGAGAGATTGTGTCAATCTTAATTGATAAATCGACAGAGGAGTTAACTATCATCGTTCCCAGTTTATCAAATTTTATTCCACTAGAGAAATTAAATCTAGATTCTTTTGCTGAAACAAAAAGTGAATTTTCACTAAGCGAGAAAACTCAGACTAAACCTCAAAAACCTCAGAAAAAACAACTATCCATTTCAAAGCAGCATAAGCAAGAATTTGAACAAATGCTAGATAATGTATCAAAAAAAGTATCTGAGCTTAAAGGATTTGAAATCAGTCATCATATTGCTGAAGTATTGTCAAAAATATCTGAAATTCATCCTGAATCGGTAGTTATCGAGAGCATACAAGGGTGGTTAAATAGGTTGTTAGTCATTAGAAAACATTTAGATTCAAATACTCAGTATTTACTTTTAGAACATATAGAAAAGTGGAAAAAAGAATATACTCTAAAAGTAGAGGTGGAGATAGAAGAAACAACAGAAAATTCATCTGATAATAATGAATTAGAAAAATCTTCTTTAGAGAAAATAATGAATAAAAAAGTTGATTACATGGGTCCACATATCACATTTATTTCATCGGAAGATCATAATAACAAATATGCATCAGCTATTAGGGAAAAGCCAAATTTTGATTATTTAAGATTATTAGATAATAAATCAATTGCGATTTTGGGGGATAAATCATACTTGGTTTTTGGAATTTTTCAAAAAATTGATCAGAAACCTTATTATGATATAATCGGCTTTTACACTACTTTTAGGCCGTTGATTGATCTATTTATTCCAATTGTATCTAAAATTAAAAATGAAGCTCTTCCTTCTAGAGATGTCCAAATTAATAAAGGATTTAATGAAGTTATTGAAAATATAAATGAATATTCCGGTAGAAAAATAGCTAAAAGATTAAAAAAGCTATTAGACGTTGCTTTTGAAAATAATGGAATCTCGCTTAACTTATTAGAGCTTAAATTACTGATTGGAAAAATAGAGAAGCTTTTTACTCCCTTATCTGATGAATTGAAAGAATATGTTATTAATGAACTTAATAGATTGAATAGTGAATTTTCCTCTACTGAATTAATTTATCCCCCTGAATTCCGACCCCCCCTAATCGAAGAACGAGTTCAAAAAGATTTAGAGGAGGAAATGATTTCGGAAGAATATAAAGTTGAAACGGTCGATCCCGATAAAATCAATAAAACATTTGAAATCTTTCTTAAAAAAATAGGAGAATTTAGCGAGAAAGAATTAAAAGAACAGATTGAAAAATTAGTTGAAGTAGTTCTAGAATTACAAGGATATCCCCAAATTATCAAATGGAAGAAAAATTTGACAGATACCGATGAAATCTTGGAAGAATCAAAGAGAGAACAAATTAAAAGTGATTTATTAAGGTGGAAATGGGGAATATTGAATCACACTCATCCAAGTGACTCATCAAGAGTTGATCAGTCTTCTATTAATCCTTCAGCTTCTAAATCAAAGGCAGAAAATTCAATTTCTGTTTATGAAGAAGAATATTTTAGTCCTGGTTTGTCTCAATCTCAATTCCAAACAGATGACAATATTTCGCCTATAACTGGAAGCGTAGAATCAAGTAAGAAGGATCCTTCATCAGAATTAAGAGAAAATTTTGAGACTATTGAAAAAAATTTCTCAGAATTAAGTGGAATTGACATCAGTAAATGTATGCAAAATATAGTTGATATTATTTTGGAAACAGAAGGATATTCTGTGATTCTAAAAGATATAAAAGATTGGGTTAGCAAACTCCGTAAAATCAAGAATCCACTCAGTGGCGAGATTAAAGAAGATTTTGTAATGGTGTTTTTCAAGTGGAAAGAAAAATACGTTAAGGAAGATGAGAATAATCAATCATTAGATTTTGGGCCTTCAATTGAAAGTCCAGATTTGGAAATCTCTTTTAATAGTGGTAGTAGATTAAGTTCTTTAATTGATAAATTGATTCAAGACACAGAACTTTCACCAGGGAATATATTATCAATTTCCCTTCAAGAAATTTCAGATATAGTATTGAAATCTCATGGTGCTGTTACTGCAAATGTAATAAGACAATGGATTAGCCGATTAAGATCCACAAGGTCTATATTAGAAGACAAAGTCAAAAAAGAATTTCTTGATGCGTTAGATGAGTGGAAAGAAAAATTTGCTTGAAATTTTTTATTTGAAGACAATCTTATCTGTCAATTCTTCTATTTTTACTAACTTTCTATTAATGAAAATTCTTACCTTTTTAGAAGTAATTTTCGGATTATTCATAAATAACTCTTGCACTACTACATGACAATTTTTTCCCTTTTTTGCTAATTTTTTATGAATTATATTATTTTGATTATAATTAGGAATCGGGAAATTAAAGGGTCGTTTATGTATGTGCCTGGAACTTTTTATTATCTTTATATTCCTTGAAAGATTGGGAGCATTCAAAATTGCAGATAAATAATAAGCTTCTTCTTCTGAATCGGTTGAAAGATAGTAATTCTCAGATCCAATTATCACTTTCTGATCCTCATTATTTATAACCGCGGCTTTTAAATTAGAGCCACTAGCATTATAAACAACAATAAATGATTTATTATTTACTTGCTTTTGCAATTTATTCCAATAATTTAAATTATCAGATAAGGTATTAATATCACTTGTTTCTTTTTTGTTCTCTAGATAAAAATTATTTATTTCATTATAGAATTCAAAAGCTTTTGGATTGCGTTTTAAAAATTCAATATTAAACATAAGGTGCTCATCCACTGGAAGAAACACATCTTTTAATATTTTTATATGAAATGGGATTAGATGTATATTTAAAAATGTTTTAAAATGGAATTTATCTTCAATTTCTTTATTTTGAAATCGGAACATCCATTTTTCTTTTGCTCTTGATAATACATCAGGATCAGAATCAATTATTAATCTGTTATCTTTTTCTATTCTGATTTGGAAAAATACAAGTGTTCTTGGGACCAATGTAGCTCCTTGAACAAATCTTTTTTTATAAACACTATTTTCCACTCGATTCAGAATTTTTAAATCTTGTTCGGGCAAAATTAACCGTGCACCATCATTCTCAACTTTCAAACTTGAATATGATAATTCTTTTAGAAGATTAATGTTTCCATCAAAAATCTTAGCTTTAATTGGATAGTGTACTCGAGTTGAGATGTTATCATTTATCCCAATGTATTCAGCCTTTAAGCAAACATGTTCAACATTGAAAAAGTAATTATTGGGAAAATCCCATATTTCTAGGTCCGCATTAAAAATTGAAAAAGACCTAAATTCATAGCAATGATCACCATTCAAGCAGCTTTTAGGCATTACAAAAAAGATTTCACCTTTTTTTTTTAAAAACTTGATTGGGATTGCATAAAAAAAAACTGTTGCTAACTCAATGTGAGTAATGTATTGACTTGAGGGTTTAATGTTCAATTGATCAGTTAATTCTCGAATTCTATTTTGATATGCCTTATTATTCAAATCTTTATACGTTATCCAGGGGGGATTTCCAATAATTAAATCGAAGGAATTATATAAATCGATGAAATTAACATCTGATTTATTCTCATAATCCTCTGGAAATAAGGAGTCGCAATGGAAAATATTAATATGTGAGATCGCATTATCCTTTGGCTCCAAATATCCTATAATTAATAAGAAAATGTTCGCTTTTGCTGTGATTATCGCTAGTGGATTCACATCAAAACCAAAAACATTAGAAAATGCTTGAAATTTTGACAGATTTGACTTGTTAGAATCAAAAATCTTCAATATAATACCTATTAAGAACGTACCTGAACCGCATGAAGGATCTAGAACTTTTGATCCGAATTTGTATGAATTATCGACCATCTTATTTACAAGGCGTGTTGGTGTGAAGAATTCCCCTCTCTTATGCCTGATATCGGGAACAAAGATATGTTGATATAAATAACTAAAGATATCTTCCTTTACGAACTCTAAGCCTTGAATCTCATTAAGCACCTTTTCAAATAACTCTTTTTTAGGAGTAAACCAAAAAAGAAAGTTGAAATTAAAAATATGAGATACCTCTTTATCAATATCAGCTAACCGACTATAGATCTCTTCGAAGTTAATGCCTTTTACTAAACTTATTTTATAAACTACAACAATTTTTAATATAAGGACAAAATATGTATGCTTCAAAAATAAACCTGGACTCAAATTATTCCCGTAAATATTCGTAAAAACTTTATTCCATTCTTTTAGATTATTTTCATAAATGGAATCGTTTGAAAGATTTTCTTTTAAAAAATTCATTAACTCTTTATAAATGTCTGAATCTAAACCAAATCGTTCTACTATCGTTTCAGAATTAATAGATTTTTTATGACCCATTTTGAAAAAAAACAAGTTTTTACTACTTCCTCATAAAAGTGGGAAGCATTAAAGAGAAAATCTCTGCAATCTTTCTTAGTTTTGCTTTTTCTTGTATTGTTGTTACTACTAATATTGATTTTTCCAGCTCTTCTTTATCTAGTGAACCACCAGAGTAGATAGCTTGAGTTATATTGAATAATAACAAGAACCTTACATTTGGATTGTTAATAATACTTATCCCCTCTGTAATTTTCAAATCATCATAAATTTGACGATAAGGTTTGGGCAAATTTGCTCTATCGTTCGTAATCATTAGAATAGGGATTCCTTTTTGGCTAAGTTTTTTCAACTCTCTTACATAAAATTCGTCGATTTTGGGGGTTACAATATTAAGTTGTTCCTTTGTTGATCCAATTAAATTAAAAATTTGATCATTGAGTACATTTTTTTTATCCTGCCCTCCAGAAGATTCAATATTAAACATTCCAACTAAAGATAAAATCTTTTCTTCTAAAGATGCAATTTCCTGTTTTAATTTCTTATTTTCAACTCTTAGTTCTATTATACGGGGATCTGACATCGATGTTAACCTTAGTAAATTATTAATATTATGTTTATTTTATTCAAGAGGCACTTTTAATTTTTGTAATTATACCTTAATTTGATCTTTATTTAATTTTATTATTTATATCCTTGATTCAGAATTTAATTTTTTCCATGGTTTTCCAAAAAGTAAATAGCTTGAGACGGCCAAACTACTTCTTAAATCGATTCTTACACTTCCACCCTCCATAGATGTATCTTTAAATTGGTCTTCTACCATTTTTTCCATTTTATTTGCTATACATTTTTGACGGGCTTTAAGAAGAGATACTCCTTGACTTGCATTTCTAAGGAGATTAAGAAAAAATTGGGAAATAATTTCTTTTGTTTCTTCATTAAATAATGGATATGGTCTTACAATTATACCGGTAATTTCATCTTGGTTAAATTGTGAGATAATTTCACCAAAAGGTCTTACAACATTTCTTAATTTTTGACCCTCAATATCAAAAATTTGGGCATTAAAAAATAAAAAGGGATGAATTTTTGCATCCTTTCGATGCAAGTAACTACACAGTTCACTGAAAGTTATAGTTTCATTATCATTTGTTAAAAAAAAGCTATCTTTAGGACTCCATTTTGAATAGAAGATATTTCCAACGATGACAATTATATGGTAAAGATCTTTTGTAACGTGAGTCAAAATTGCATCCCTAGTTGAAGAAGGCCCGATAAGTGTTTTAATTTGGTCGATTTCATTAATTTTATTGAAAAAATCTACAATATAATTCAATTCATTTGCTCCCGCTGAGAACGGATAGATTAATTCCTTTCTTTGGAGTTCTTCATTCCATCTCAACGGTATTTTAGAATTTATTGAATCAACAATTAAGACATTATGTTTTGTTGAGGAGGATACTGAAGGAGATTTTATCAAAGATTCATGTTCAAATGCTATGCCTCCAAGAGGGATCTCTCCAATTTTATACCCACTTGAATATTTTAATAAAAAGAAATTATTATCATAAATTAAATCAAATGGTATAGTCATACTATCAAGTATAAAATAAATTTGGGGTACTATATTCAAACTTTTTATTTTAAAAGATTTGAAGAAATCTCGGATTAATTTTGGTAAAAAAATGTATAATATTTCACCAAATTCATGTAAAGTGAATGTAAATTTTCGTTTTTCTGGTTCAGAAAACAATTCATTATAAATTTCAATAATTTGGGTGTCATTCCACGTTTCTCTCCTTAAAGTTCCTTCAACAATTTGGTTATTAGTCGAATTTATTCTATATGAAATTATCCCAATTGAATTAATCCGAATTATTATATCTTTTATTACGAAATTTTTATCATCTAATACACGAAAATCTTCCTCCGTGCCAAATGAGTATATCTTTTCCTTAAAGGATTCTGCCTCTTTAGATAGTGAAATTATATCGGATAATAATGATCCTAAATCCTTATCAAGATAAGGAACGATTTTCTGAGCAATGTTAAAGTTTTTTTCCTCGAATAAAGCTCGATAAAACATCATTCTCCAGAAATCTCGTTGCTCTAATGAAAAGAACATTGATTTAAATTGCCACAGTTTATCACAGGTATAAAAATAATGAAAAATTTCAGCACTTGTTTGAGGTATCTTTAGATGATTATTCAATTTTTCAAGAGACTGTAATAAATACTTTTTCTCCTTCATATCTACGAATTTTTTACATGCTTCAACCCAGAGTTCGATCAAAATATTATCATAAGAAAGGTCTGTTTGGTAAATAAAAAGATCTTCCAAAAAATCATAGATTTCAAACGCAATTTCAAATCGATTTCTCCTTATTGAGAAATCAATAAATTTACGTATATATGTTATTGCATCACCAAACGATTGGTAATCTTTTATTTTTGAAAATATATTTCTAATTATAAATATAATCCAAGGATATTCCCCAATATCATTTAAATAATTAATTGTTTCTTCAAGATCGATTATGATTGTGTTAAAACTTCTCTCATTAATAGAGATCCTACTGATACCACTAAATTCATTTTTTAGATATTGTGGAAGGCGGTTTATCATAATCTTAACTATTGATTTAATGAATTCTGAAGAATCTTCCATAAGTTGATATTTTATGCATACATTTTCTAATATCATATAAATAAATAATGCTCTCTTACTGGGCTCTAATTTAAGTATAGTTTTTCCAAGAATCTCCATACCTAGATGGAAATGCTCTGATGGACTAACTGATTGTCTTAAATGTATTAATAAAATTTGTAATTCGATTAACTTTTGATATTCTTCTCTTTTTTCTAACTCAACAGAAAAGGAATTTATGTATTTTGTTATCCCAATCTGCGATAAATCCTCCATCGTAATAAATTGCATAAGAAGATTTATTCCAAAATTATAAAATAAATAAGAATCATCTAAACTTGTTAAAAAGGCGAAAAATCGTTTATATGCATCAATATACCTTATAAGGTCGATTTCAACTTTTCCCTCTTTTCTTTTTACCAGAGAATTTAAATAAATCCACCATGAATTCGAAATGATCATATTTAATTGATGCTTTTTCTGTATGTCTAGCCAATCGTTTTTCTCGATTGCCATACCTAAATTATCGAGTAATTTTGACGCCCATTTATGATTTGCAGAAAACAGTAATTTACGTGCTATGATAATTTTTTTCTGGAAGTCCTCTAAAAACTCTTTATTAATCTCTAAGTTGACACTCAAAATAGTTGCTTCCTTTTCTTCAATTAGAATTTAGATCATTATTTTTGGAACTTTTTTCTTCAGTTGGAGCATTGGGATTATAGCTCCACCCTTTTGTTAGTTTTCCTTGAGCCCACAGTACACTTGCTCCAACCCAACTAATTGTATCTCTTCCGGTAGTAGCAATTATATTAATTTTATCTCTTAATCGTTCAGAAAAGAACTTCGAAATTTCAATTTTTAACCTTTTTTCTAATCCAGGGATTAAACTAGCACCGCCAGCAAGAACAATATTTGGTAATAGTTCACTCCAATCCTCCCGATCCCATGTTCGGATAACATTTACTACAGCCTCAGGTAAACTAATATAATCCATATGAATTACTGAAGGATTAAATAAGGGTTCTACAAGTTGGATTCTTTCTGAATTAATTTCAAGTTTCGAACCATCAGGTAAATCAACTGCACTCTTGAATTTAGTTAGACCATCCTTTATCCTTTTTAATTCTTCTTCAGGATTTAATGCGCAAAATGCGAGTTTTTCTTTAATTTCTTTTGCAATCATATAATCAAGATATAAGTTCTTAGCGGATCCCTTTAAAAGCATATTTAGAAGCGCATCTGTAAGGTCCTTTCCTGCAATTGGGTATGTGTCTCTTGCCATTATGTTAGTAAAGCCATGGAGAAAAGATGTAATGTATGTGTTCGCGTCTCCCATATTTATAATCACTCCACTGGATTTTTGTAATATACCTAACACTCCTTGACTATCCGGTAAAAAAAATAACGCAGGAAAATCAAAAACGTTAAAAAACATCTCAGATAATTTTGTTTTCTCTATTTCTGACATAAAGAAAGGAATAATAATGATAATTGGCTGTTTGAAAAGATATTCATTCTCAATTTCAAGTTGTTTATAATGAAAATGAAAATATTTCATCAAAATATTATAATTACTCTTTACTTCATGCACTTTAAGCACATTTGAATATTTTAAAGCTTCATGGCCAAATAACTGATTCTCGACATTATCCTCTCCCACAAATATATCTTCTAAACCATCAATTACATCTGAGGTAAATAAATAATCTGTATTATTTACATAGATACTCGGGGCAATAACTTCAGGATAATCACTTCCTGCCCATCCTAATCGAAAAAAATTACTCCCAATATCGAGTATAAGTGGTCGAGTTTGACTTTTGATTTCAGATGCCATGGCAAATATAAATTTATTAATTTTATATTAAACTGAAAAACAGTGATAATCAGTATTTTAATGCATGGATTAATTCATCTGTTTCTCTTTTCAATCGATATTCTTTGACCTGTAATTCAAGCAATCCCATTACTCTTTTTAACTCACCTGACATTGATTCAATGTCTACTTCGGCTACTTTTTCAACTTCATCACGTTTAACTTTGAAAAGTTCTAACTGATTTTGGATTTTCCCAAATAAATTTTGAATACTAATTGTTAAATCCTCAGTATTTTTCTTTGTTATCTTTCTCATTTTCCTCATAATTGCCAGAATGTTAGATATCGAATTTTCCCACCTTTCATACCTCGCACTATAACCTCCCAGTAGATCCTCAAAAAACTCTGATAATTTAAGATAGATATTTTCTTTTTTAATACCGAGAGTTTCCTCAATGATAGGTGAGGGAGCTACATCTTCACTAGACACTGATGGTTTTTTTTCAACAGGAGTGGGAACTGTTGTGACTTCTACCTGTATTTTTGGTTTAGTTTTTAACTCTTGCTCTTTGGACTCCATGGGCTTCACTAAATTTTTTGATTCGGAAACAAGTGGGGGTCTCTCTCGCTTCTGAGTTTTTTTTCTCTCTGCTATTGGGACATCCTCTAAAGCATAAGCTTCCGCGATTTCACTTTTACTTTCATGGGATAATTGGGGTCGAATTTTTTCTTGCTCTTTTTTAACAAATCCTTTCTCTTCAGAAACTTCCCTCATTAAACTCTGTAAAGTTGTTTCTGTCGTTTTCGTGGAATGTAACGCTACATCTAGTGAATATTCAGGTGTTACTGCTATATCTTCAGTATTATCTTCTATTTTTTTCTTTTTTTCTTTCTTTTTCTTCTTCCCCATAACCACGCCCCTACATTCTAATTTTTAATTTAATCAAAGGGTATAATCTCAACATTCACAGCTTTCCCGTTAGTCATCAGATTTTCTCTTAGTTCCTCAAGGGAAATATGTGTGGGAGTAGGACTTATTACCGTCCAAATCGCTGTTTTTGATTTTTCAATAATAACGCTTTCCCCATACATTAAAGAAATGCCAAGATCGCCAAAAACATTGGCAATCTTACCTAGAGAACCGGGTTCATCATTCATAGTAATTTTGAATTTGATTGGTTTTTCATCTTTTGTGATTCCAACGGGTGTTATTCGTATTTCTTTCGTTTCAGAGTCACTCACTAACATCAACTGCGAATTTTCGGTAATCCCGAGATTCTTTCTTGTTATCAGTGGTAATACAATCCTTCCCCGGTTATCAATAGTAATAATTTTAGTGTCCTTCGTTATTCATCAACTTTTTCTTTTAATGATTTCAATATTTCATGGGTAAATTTTTCTTATAAATATTAACAAAATTATTATTAATAATATTAATGTTATCTGAATAAGCAAAAATTTCAAGAAAAAGAGGATGAAGAAAAAATCATTAAAAGATTAATATTATCAAAAATAAAAAGAAATTGAATTCTTTAAGAGCTTTTATTTTAAGAGTTCATTTTATGATTTTCTTACTTTTTTAAGTAAAAATACCGATATTATACTCATTATTGCAATCAGTAAGAATGGATTATATCCTGGGATCATACCTTCAGATCCTTCCGTAAAACTCGTTATTTCATAATTTTTAACTTGGTCTGTCAATGGATACCGATCAATAAGTTGATCATATGAATCATAATAAATCTGAGGAGTATCTCCAATACCATCATTATTATTATCAGAATTGCTAATATCACCTGACCAATAATTCCCAAGATATTGTGTGAATGTATTTCCTTTATACGTATAGATTGCCTTTTTAGGCGAAAAAAACCTATAGGCAGATTCGTCTCTTATTGCAATAAACATATCCAGCTGTTGTCCTATAAGATCGTTGAGATACATAATGGTTCCAGAACTAGTTCCAATATATAAACCTCTTTTAGCCGTTAATCGATTTCCTACAATAAGAATGGTATTTGTGTTATTTAAAAAAAATCCAAATGCTTCACCTGTTGCATTATTATTTAGCAATTGACCATTATCTACATAATCTAATTTAATCCCCGCATCATAATAACTACTCCCAGTATTATTGAAATAACAATTTTGAATCTTAAAATGGGCATTAGAGTTTTCGATCAGTAAACAACTTCCTAATCCCTGTCCATCTATTTCTAAATTTTCTATAATATAAGGATCGGATTCTGTCCCTGAACCAGTACATATTCCCGCTGTTTTACTATCAGACCAATTGTTATTAATGTGTATTCTTCCCGAAATTGCTGAAATCTTCAATTGTACATGATTTAAATTGAAATTATTGTTTTCCTTTACAGTAAGAGCAAGATTAAAACTAAATGGATTCATCAGAGATAGAACAAAAAGGATTCCTATTATCATTAAAACCATTTTTTTGGCATTGACCTTCATTTTCATATTTTCTTCACTAAAATATGATTAATTTTGTTAGATTTCAAGATATTTTATTCAAAAATTAAATTTTAAAGTTTCTAAGAAACCATATATAAAAAGAATTTATATTATTACTAGAATCGAGCTTGGATATTCCATCACATTTAGATGATCTATTGAAAATTAAAATGAAAAAGACTAAAATTATCTTGAATTTTATTAAATCTTTTAATATTTGATGGTAAAGAAAAAAATGGTTTACTCTTTATGAGCTTTTAATTTTACTGTGAGATCTCGTGCTCGTTTTGAATACCAGATTAACAATTCCCCTGCATCTTCTGGTTTAAAATATTCCCCACCGCATAATGTAGCGGCACGAGCCATCAATTCATCGTCTGGGTTGCCTAATCCGACTATATAAATAACTACATTAGGATTTTCTGAGAATTTCTTAATCTCATTGAAGAAGGCATCACCATCAGTGGGAATTCCATCAGTAAGTAGTATAATCATTGTAGGTTGATCAGGATTCATTTTTTGAAATTCCTCTAATACCTGGTGCGAAGTACGCATGGCAGCACCCATCTGGGTGGCTTGCCCATAGCTATTTCCAATCCGATCTACTATCATGCGCGCGGCATCCTCAAGAACACCCTTTTTACCGCTAGCGGAATCCATATAATAAGAATTTCCAAAGGGAAGAACTTGAGCTTCATCAGCAAAACGAATAACTGAAACTTTCTCACCAAACCCTCTTCCCACTTTTTCACTCAGAAAGAGAACTGCGGCAAAGGCAGCAGATATTCTACGGGGAATATTAATTCCATCTTTGAAATGTTTCAAAAATTCCTGAATTTCTCTTGACTCCATCGCAGCTTTAATTCCTTCTATCGCTGGGGCAATGTTAACTACTAGTACATCTCGAGCCATCATTGAACGACTTATATCGATTACTAGTATAGCATTAAATGGGACTAATCCCATCGGGCTTAACGATACTGTTGTATTTTCAGTGACATTTGCAAATATATCACCAACCAAATCAGGTACAGTATCAAGAATAGAGCAAGCGATATTAACAGAACTCCATCTTAGCTTGATACCCTTGAAAATAACATAGTTTGAAATCCAACCTTTCAATGAATCCACATTTTCTCTCCCGGTGCTTATAATCTCCCACATGTTCTCACCGGATATAGGTGATATCCCAAGAGAAATACTCTGTAAAGGAATAATCGTTCTTTGATTCTTAGATACTTTCACTTCAAAACTCCCTATTCCTGAAGCTTCCAATACTTCACTATCAATAATAATCACATTATCGGGTGTAGTCTCTAAAACTTGTACTTTAGAAGCACCCATAGCACCAGTTAACTCATCTTCAAAAGCAAGAATATCCTCTGGATTGATTGAAAGAGTATGTTGAGTTCGTGGACTGATTAAAGCACATCCCATTAAGTTGGGTTGGGATTCAACTTCAAGCATTAATTCAGAAGCTTTTTCTATTGGGGGTTCTGTTGAGTATATAACTACCTGTTCGGCTTGAATATTGGTATCTTCATAAGTATCAAAACTCATTTTTATTTCACTAGGGGTAATATTAGCAACATCAATTCGCGCTGATCCCATAGATCGTGTTAATGGATCTTCCCATGCTATAAGCATCCCTTGCCCTAGACCTAGTTGGTTGAGAATTGATTCACTAATTTGCACCCTTCCTCCTTCAATACTATTATCTATAATAGGTTTAAGGATTATTCCTCGTTTTTGATTTTGCAGTGTCTTAATATCAATTTTATCTGGATACGGTTCTGCTGGAATTGTGGATTCGACCGTTGGTTTCATTGATGGAGAAGGAGTGACTCCCATTGGTGAAGGTTGAGGTGGAGGGGTAGGTAAGGGTGATATGCCTGGCTGAGGTGTTGGAGAAGTCATTGGTGGTGGTCGTAGTTGGGGGGTGGTTGCAGGTTGAGGTGTCGTGATTGGTTGAGGCTGAGGTGTAGTTATCGGCTGAGGGGACGGCTGCGAGGGCATAACTGGTCGAGAAGGTTGTGATGGAGTAGGTGTGGGTTGTGGAGTGGGAACTTTGGGAGTGAGTTGAGCAGTAGCGCCTGATTTTCGAATTGTTAATTCCACTCCTGAAAATTGGAGTTCATCAAGCAAATTTTTGGCAAATTGCCCCGCAAAATCCAACATACTGTCTGAAATTTCAAGTTTAGCTTCCCTCTTTAAATTATTATCAAGATTTATTACTTCAACTTTATCTCCGTTTTTTACTTCCAGTTTATCAGCATTAGATTGACAAATTAATACTTTATTCTTTATTTCATCACTTGCATCAACAAATAGTTTAAGCTCTGTCATTTTTAGCACAAAATACCTTCAGAATTAATTTTTTAATTTCTAATAAAAATTGTTTATCTTCCTATTTAATAATAAAATAATATCAGTATAAGATATTTATCTTGATTTGAAATGAAGTATTACTTACATTTAATTATCTATAAATTACAATAGATTTATTTAATTTTTTGTACCATAATTATGGATATCTTTTGGCGATTTCCCCCGAATAATATCTAAACACTTTTACCACTTTTCCCAAATCTGCTGTTTGTCTGGATGCTCCCATTAAAAAGAAACGACCGGCAACACTAAGAATAATAAAACCATTGTCACCACGCAAGATGATCTCTAACACATTTTTATATCCAAGGGTATTAATTGCATCGGTACCGGATTGCACTACCACAGCACTCAAGCTTGAAAATAAATCAGGATCAACATTGTAACCAGGAACGGCGCTAAAGGCTAAGCGTAGACCCTCACGAGTAATGAGAGCAAGCGCTTCGAGCTCAGAATATTCTGTAATACTCCCCAAAAAACTACTAAGCGCTTGAGCTTCATCTGGAGTCAATTCTGCCATAATATTCAAATATTAATTTTTTTCAATTAATAATAAGTAAAAAATTCAAACTTAAAAAATTATATTTAGAATTCACTTGAAACATCTTATATAATAAAATAAGAGTAAAAGAACTAGAATGATTCGAATTTAACTGCCTTCCAACTGCTGTTTAATTTGATTTTTTAATAACTCTCTTTTGCTTTTAGTCTGAACAGGTTGTGTGGTTTGACCGGTTCTTTTAAGAAATTCTATTGCTAAAATTCTACCCCCTTCTGTTAGTATCCTTGGGCTGTAACTTTCAGCAAAGAATATTCCCTCGGGAATAGCTCCCACTTTCGAGATTTCCTTAGTAACCTGCTTCTCTCCTAGAAATTGTTGGACTTTTTCTACTACAGAATAAGCTTGATTACCGATGATTATCAATTCTCTTTCAAAACCAGAAGGCATTTGTATTTGTTCTAGTTTCTGCATAATGTCTTCGAAATCTATTTGAGACTCATCTTGCATTACTGATGGTATTGAATCCTCTCCTCTGTATAACGGACCTGTGTTCATTACGGCACGATCTTTACTACCAGCAATATTCATCCCCTCAGCGGGTTTTGGGGTGCCAAAAACATTTTTTTCTCTCAAAGGATGTACCGATGGAGCACTAACAGGCTCACCTTTTATTTCCTTTGCGATACCTGCTTCGGTTTTTCCACCAATTAATTTTATAAATTCAGATTCTTCTTCACCCTCGTCAAGTGGAATAACACTATAATGCATTCCTACTTGCCCACGGATTTCTTGGGAACGTTTGGCTCCTATGAATTTTGATCTAACGCTGCTTTTAAGTCCTTTCCATAGATACACTTTTCTGACATCATCAGCAACTAACACATAACATTCTTCGGTTTTTAATATATCTTTAATTGGACCTTCTGTTGTTATTTCCGAGGTTGTCCCATCAGGATTAATCAGGAAGCACTGCATACTTTAATCTCCTTGTTATTTTTTTGAAATTATTTTTTCTATGAATAAATTATTTTAATTTTGTTTTGTTACTCAAATAAATAATTCAAGAACCTTAACTTAGTTATCATATTACTAGTTTATTAATATAATAAATTAGAAATTAATAAATTTTTATCAAAAAATAAAAACACGTTCTGACATCCTCTAATTTGTTATCAAAATCTTTACCAGTTTTTGGGTAATTAAAGATTTAATAAGTGTTTAATTGCATTATTAATATTATTTGTCATATCCAATGCTGTAAAACGTGATCCTATTTCCTTTTTACAATATTCACCTATGATACCATTAAGAAAGGCAGCGGAACAAGCTGAATGAAAAATTGTGTTATCTGTTGCTAATAAACTAGCACATAAGCCAGCTAGTACATCACCAGTACCACCAATTGACATTTCAGGGCAACCAGTGCGATTAATCTTTACACGGTTTCCATCACTTATATAATCATATGGTCCTTTTATTAAGATGGTAGTATCTAACTTTTTGGCGAGTTTAAGGATTTGGTCTCTTCGTTTTTCAATTTGATCATATTGTGGCAAATCAATATTAGTCATTATTTTCAGTTCTCCCGCATGAGGTGTTAGGATGACATTCTGACCTTTTAATAATTCTAGGTGATTTTTTACTAATTTCAAGGCATCTGCATCGAGCACATAACTCTTTTTTTCTGTATTAAGTTTTTGTATAAGCTCAATCAATAATTCTTCGGTTTCTTTTTTTATACCTAAACCAGGACCTATTACGATTGTGTTTGCCCAATCAATTAATATTGAAATTTCTTCGAATGCTTTCATATTTAACCAATTACCAGAGCTTGTTCTCACTATCATATTAGGAGAATAACTTCTTAATATATCTCCAATTACTTCTGGGACATAAGTGATAACTAAATCTAGCCCGAAATTAATACCTGTTAATGAACTATATGCAGGAGCTCCCGAATAGTTTTTTGAACCCCCGATTACAAGCATTCGGCCAAATTCTCCCTTATAATTATCAACTTTTCTATTTTTTAATGTGGGAATTACATCACCCTTACCAATAAACATATTTGCCTCATATGGGATACCAATTGATCTAAGAACTATTTCTTTAATATAATCGTTATTAGTGTCTAAACCTTTTTTCGTACGATGTAATGCTATCACTAAATCTGCTTTTACCGCTTTATGAGAAACTTCTCCTGTATTTGGATTCATTCCCGAAGGAATATCAATGGATACAACTTCTATGTTTTTTTCTATATTTAATCTATTTATAAAATCAATTGCTGAAGAAATTGGTTCTCTAATTTTTCCACTAATTCCTGTTCCTAGTAATCCATCAACAATTAGGCTCAACTTTTTCTCATTTTTTTTCAAGGTTTTAAGATTTTTAATATCAGTAGAGTCTTTAACAATTTCGGTTTTTACTAAATAATTAATCCGATTAGTGATCAATTCCCAATTAAACCGAGAAGCATAAGTTCTTATGTTTTCAGGAGTGCCAACTAAAACTACTATAGATTTAATATTAAACGCTGTCAATTGTCTCGCGACCACAAATCCATCTCCACCATTATTCCCAGTACCACAAAAGATAGCCACAATCGATTTATTACCTAAATTATATCTTTTTACGATTTCATCTGCAATACTATATCCCGCACATTCCATCAAATGGATTAAAGGAATACCTAGCCATTGAGCATTATTATCTGCAATAGCTACATCTTCAGCTGAAATTTTTTCAGAATTAAATCTTTCCATAACAATTAAACTTAGGATTCTGAATTAAAAAATATTATTTAATTAGGAGGATTTTACTACATCAAAATTAAAAACTTTGAAGGGATAATTTTGAGTTTATTAAAGGAAGATATCGATGAGGCTAAAAATAGACTTGAAGCTTGGTGGAACCGTGAAATAATTGATCGCCCTGCTATCCAATATTATTATCCCCGGGAGGGCGGATCTATTTTAGAACTTAGGGATATAATTTTCTTTGGTTGGAAATTGGCACAAAATCCTGATGCAATTGAAGATGTGATAAGTGATTATGAGCGTCGTTTATATGGTGTTGCTTTTTGTGGAGAGAGCATTCCTTCTTTTATTCCATATTATGGAGCAGGTATAATGGCGGCAGTTTTTGGTGTAACTCCGAAATTCCAAACTCGTACTATGTGGTTCAGTAAACCAACTTCTCCTAATGATATTGTTGCCCTACTAGAAGATATCAAGTTGAATGCTAATAATCCATGGTATTCTAGATTATTGAGAGTAACTGAATATGCTGCTAAACATTCTCAAAATAGGTATCAAATTTCAATGACAGATCTTGGGGGTATACTAGATGTTTTATCTTCCTTTCTTGGACCTAGAGAAATTATCCTAACAATGAAAAGACGTCCTGACATAATTGACACTTGCCGTGCAATACTGTTAGAAAAAACTCTTCAAGTGTATGATGATCTTCAAGATATTATCAATAAATATAATGATGGTTGCAATTCTTGGATGAATGTTTGGAGTAAAAAACGGTGGTATCCTATTCAATGTGATTTTTGTGCGATGCTTAATCCCATTTGGTTTAAGCGTTTTGCTTTACCAGATATTAAGGCTCAAGCTGCTCACATGGATTATTCGATTTATCACTTAGACGGCATAAATGCATTAAATCATTTGGATGATATATTATCTATCCCAGAACTTACCGGGATACAATGGGTACCTGGTGATGGTAAAGAACCAATGGGACATGAAAAGTGGTACCCTATCTATAAGAAAATTCAAGCAGCGGGAAAAAATATTGTCAACACTGTTAGCCCAAGCAGAATTTCTACTATGTATAAAAATTTTGATAATAAAGGATTATTATTACGAACAGCCTTTTTTGACAAAAAACTTGCTGACTTTTATTTACCGGTCTTTATAGGAGGTGATGGGGGCAACATAATTAAGAACGGTATGGAATGGGCAGAAAATAAGGATCTAGATAGATTGAGTATGTCTAACTTCGAGAGATTTATTAAGGAAAATGATATTCATCTTAAAAACAGAGATCCTAAAAAACTACGAGAGGAAATTAATAGGAAATTAAAGAGAAACACTGAGTGGTAGGTTTAATATTAATTATCCAAAATACAATAAATCTTGACTAAAAATGATCCTAACCATTATATTTTTATTTTCCTTTTTCTCCCGCGATAAAGCGGAACGTTCGATAAACTATATATATATTTTGTAATAAACAAACATTGTTTAATTATGTTGTAGGTTAATAAATCCAAAAAATCATGAGTTAGAGAAGAAAAAAAGTGTGTTTTGTTATTGGAGTCCTTTGATTTAAATCGAATTTAATGAAACAATGGCCAACTGAAAAGAATCATGTTAAAACATAGTTTAAAGAAAAAATGGAAATTTCTTCTTATTTTTTTAATAGTAATTAGTTCCTCTTCTTCATTCTTTATTTATAAATCTATTTTAGATTTTTTTCAAGTTAACGAGATGGGAGGAAATGAAAATCCTAAAGTGTCAACAATTCCCATTATTTTAGTTAATTCCCCTACAAATTACACTTTTTATGGAAAGATTGCTCCCAACTATTCGATAACCATAACTGGTGGACCAGGAAACTATACTTGGTATGAATTCTTAGAAAATGGAGAAAATTCTACAGTGATTGAATTAAGTGGACTTTTGGATGAAGACGTAAATGATACTTTTGATCAAAATTTATGGGATAATTTAAGTAATGGAACAGTAACTATTAGATTCTATGCGAATGATTCTCTAAATTCAGTAGGATATAGTGATGCTATTATTAAACTTGATATTATAGCACCTGACCCTCCAACGATTCTAACTGCGATCCCTTCAACCTGGACTATGTTAAATAGCTTTAACATTTCCTGGTCAAATCCCTCTGATACATCTGGTATAGTAGGTGCATATTATAAATTAGATGCTGCTCCAGACAATGATACAGATGGAACATATGTTTCCGGAGTTGATATAGAAGTAATACAGAATATTACGGTATCAACAGATGGAAGTCATGATATTTACATTTGGTTAGTCGATGCGGTAGGTAATATTAATTATAATAACTATTCTTCAACAAAACTATATTTAGATAGCTCAGATCCTACGCAACCTAGTTCATTGATTGCCAGTCCTAGTTCTTGGACCAATATAAATAGTTTTAATATTTCCTGGTCCAATCCCTCTGATACATCTGGTATAGCTGGTGCATATTATAAATTAGATACTGCTCCAACCAATGATACAGATGGAACCTACGTTTCCGGAGTCGATATAGAAGAAATACAAAATATTACGGTATCAACAGATGGAAGTCATGTTATTTATGTTTGGTTAGTAGACATTACAGGAAATATCAATTATACTGCCTATAATTCAACACATTTATATTTAGATAGTTCGGATCCTTTAGAACCAGGTTCTTTAATTGCTAGTCCTGGTTCTTGGACTAATGTAGATAATTTCACCATATCATGGTTAAATCCTTCTGATACATCTGGTATAGCTGGTGCATATTATAAATTAGATACCGCTCCGACTAATGATACTGATGGGATTTATGTCTCCGGGATAGGTATAGAAGAGATACAGAACATTACTGTTTCTACAGAAGGTACTCACGATATATACGTTTGGTTAGTTGATGCTGCAGGAAATATAAATTTCTCTTCATATATCTCGACCCAATTATATTTAGATAGTTCTGATCCTTCGCAACCTAGTTCATTAATAGCCAGCCCTGGTTCTTGGACTAATTTAGATAATTTTACCATATCATGGTCAAATCCTTCCGATACATCTGGTATTGTAGGAGCATTTTATAAATTAAATCTTGCCCCAACTTTCGATAGCGATGGGATTTATGTTTCCGGAGTGGATGTTGAAGAGATACTGAACATCACTGTATCTACAGAAGGAACTCATGATATTTACGTTTGGTTAGTAGACGCTGCAGGGAATATCAATTATAGTGCCTATATATCCACAAAACTATATTTAGATAGTTCCGATCCTACGCAACCTAGTTCATTAATAGCCAACCCGGGTTCTTGGACTAATTTAAATAATTATACAATTTCGTGGTCGAATCCTTCTGATATTTCAGGAATAATTGGAGCTTATTATAAATTGGATTTTGCCCCAACCTTTGATATTGATGGAACTTATATCTCTGGAGCTGATATAGAAGAGATACAAAACATAACTGTATCTACAGAAGGGACTCATGATATTTATATTTGGTTAGTGGATGCCGCAGGAAATATCAACTATAGTGCTTATGTGTCAACACAACTGCATTTAGATATATCTGACCCTTCTACTCCGAGTTTGCTCATAGCAAATCCTGCTTCATGGACAAATAAAGATAGCTTTAATATCTCTTGGTCAAATCCTTCTGATTTGTCTGGCATCATAGGGGCTTATTATAAATTAGACGCATCACCACTCTCTGATACTGATGGAATATACGTCACTGGAATAGATATAGAAGAAATATTGAATATTACCGTAAACACAGAAGGGACTCATGCTCTTTATGTTTGGTTGGTAGATACAGCGGGGAATGTTAATTCTTCTGCTTATTCATTAACTCAATTATATTTAGACATTACCGCACCCTCTTCAGTAAGTCCATTAACAGCTGATCCAATCTCATGGACTAATAATGATAATTTTACGATAAATTGGTTAAATCCGTCTGATACTTCGGGAATAATTGGAGCTTACTATAAATTAGATATCGCCCCAACCAATGATACTGATGGAATTTATGTCTCCGGAATTAACATAGAAGAGATATCAAATATTACGGTTTCAACAGAAGGTGTTCATACTATTTTTATATGGGTAATTGACGCTGCAGGTAATATTGATTATACAAATTCTGAATTCACACGATTATACTTGGATATATCTGATCCATCCTCACCAAGTATATTATTAGCAAATCCTAGCTCATGGATAAATATAGATAGTTTTGATATATCCTGGTCAAATCCCTCTGATACTTCAGGTATAGTCGGTGCCTATTATAAATTAGATGCAGTGCCACTGTTTGATACTGATGGAGCTTATGTCCCTGGAACAGATATAGAAGAAATATTGAATATTACTGTAACAACAGAAGGAACTCATGATATTTATGTTTGGTTAGTGGATGCCGCAGGAAATATCAACTATAGTGCCTATGTGTCAACACAACTGCATTTAGATATATCTGACCCTTATACTCCAAGTTTGTTCCTAGCAAATCCAGTTTCATGGACAAATATAGATAGTTTTAATATCTCTTGGTCAAATCCTTTCGATACATCTGGTATTGTAGGGGCATATTATAAATTAAATTTCGCCCCAACTTTCGATACTGACGGGACTTATATTTCCGGAGCGGATATTGAAGAGATTTTGAACATCACCGTATCGGCAGAAGGAACTCATGATATTTACGTTTGGTTAGTTGACGCTGCTGGGAATATTAATTATAGTGCCTATGTGTCAACACAATTATATTTGGATGTTTCGGATCCTTTAGAGCCGAGTTCTTTAACAGCCAGTCCTGGTTCTTGGACTAATCTAGATAATTTTACCCTCTCTTGGGTAAATCCTTCTGATATGTCAGGAATAATTGGAGCTTATTACAAATTAGATGCACTGCCCTTGTCTGATACAGATGGAACTTATGTCTCTGGAGAAGATATAGAAGAGATACTAAATATTACTGTATCTACAGAAGGGACTCACGATATTTATGTTTGGTTAGTTGATGCTGCAGGGAATATCAATTACAGTGCTTATATGTCAATCCAATTGCATTTAGATGTATCTAAGCCTTCTGCTCCAAATTTGTTAATAGCAAATCCCGCTTCATGGACAAATATGGATAATTTTAACATATCTTGGTCAAATCCCTCTGATTTATCTGGTATTATGGGAGCTTATTATAAATTAGATGCAGTTCCAACATTTGAAACAGATGGAATCTACGTAGCAGGAACAGATATAGAAGAGATAATAAACATTAGCGTTTCAACAGAAGGGATGCATGATATTTACGTTTGGTTAGTTGATGCTGCAGGGAATATCAACTATAGTGCTTATGAACTAACACAGCTCTATCTAGACACTTTAGCACCGTTAATAATAGATTCCCAATCAGGTGATGATACATGGAGAGATACTGGTGGTACTACATATAATATTGATTTTTCTGATAGTATTCCTTCATCGAATCTAGATTTTGCACAATATATAATAACTAGTGAGCCAGGACAAGGTGGAGAGCTTCTGAAAAATTGGACCAATATTTTTACTAATCTTGGAACTACAGATTATACCACTGATTGGGCAATCGATTTCAGTATATGTCATGAAGGAATAAATTATATTTCTGTAAGGGTTTATGATAAAGTGGGAAATAAGGGTATTTTAAATGACACTTTTTATGTGAAAAAGGATACCATTGATCCAATTGTTATAATCAATTCTCCTTTAAACCACTCCTACTGGAATATAGCTCCTCCGATTAACGTCTCCGTTATTGAACCTAATATTGCTTCGATCACCTATACTGTAGTTGGCTACTTTCCAATAAATAATTGGTTAAATAATAATACAGAAGAAGCACTAGATAGTGGAATTTGGAGTAGTTTGCCTCAGGGAGAATTCCAAATCGTTTTTACTAGTTTTGATGTACTAGGACATGATACCACGGTGAGTCTAATCTTATACAAAGATACCAATGCTCCCACGCTTTTAATAAATGCTCCTACTAATAATACTTTCTGGAATACTCCACCTTCTTTTAATATTACTGTGTTCGATCCAAATTTTGACAGCATTTGGTATGAGGTTAATAATGTTAACATTACATTACTCAATAACACCTTGCAACAATTAAATTTATCAGTTTGGAATACAATACAAGATGAGGGAGAATTTCAAGTTAGATTTTATGCTAATGATAGTTTTGGTCATATTAATGATACATTTATATTAATGCTGTATAAAGATGTTATAATTCCGGATTTATCTATAGAATTTCCTTTTAATAACACATACTGGAAAAATCCTCCTATTATTAAAGTCATTGTTTTGGATACTTATCTCCACTCTATATGGTATAAAGTTGAGAGTACTGAAATAACATTATCGAACAACACAATTCAAATTTTCGATACAAATATTTGGAATAGTTTGACGGAAGAAGAGGAATTTGTTATACATTTTTATGCTAATGATACCACGGGGAATCTAAACAATTTAAAGACTTTAAGACTTTATAAAGACATCAAGAATCCCACTATTGTTATTAATGAACCTGGCTTAAACGATTTGTATGGAGAATATGCTCCAGACTTTAGTATATCTGTAATTGAACCAAATTTAAACCAAACATGGTATACTTTAGTTGGGGGATCTTTTAATTATTCGATTAGTAATTTTACAGGGAAAATTGATCAAATTGCATGGGAAGAATTTGGAAATGGAACAGTAACTTTGAGATTCTACGCAAATGATACTTTAGGTAACCTAGGAGTAGCAGAAGTAACTTTAAGAAAAAATTTGTATGCTCCAATTATAAATATTATATCTCCAATGGAGAATGGTTTGTTTGGAATTGAAGCCCCAAATTTTACCATTTCTAAATCGGGGCTCGAATTAAATACTACTTGGTATACATTAGACAATGGATTAACAAATTATACCTTTGTAGTACCAAGTGGTACAATAAGTCAAGATGCTTGGGATCTATTTGGTTATGGAAATGTTACACTTCGTTTTTATATCAATGATTCTTTAGGGGTAATTGGATTTGATGAAATAACTGTCAGAAAAGACCCTGATCCCCCCGAAATTACTTTCACGCTTACCTATCCTCTAACAAATAATAGTTATTGCGCTCTAGAGCCTATTTTTAGAGTTTTTGTAAACGAACCAAATCTTCTACAGATCTGGTATAGAGCTGGGGGAGTGAATGTGACTATATCAAATAATACAGAAATTACTCTTAATAGCGGAATTTGGAATAGTCTTGCTCAAGGAAAATTTTTGATTGAAATTTTCGCGACAGATATCCTAGGTTATATTAATGATCCTCTTAATTTTTCATTTTTTAAAGACACTCTTGCCCCTCAATTAATAATAAACGCCCCCTATAATGATACTTACTATAATTCACGACCACCAATCAACATTAGTGTTAATGATCCTAATTTCAACTCCCTTACATATACTGTTATTGGATACCTTCCGAGTAATGTTTGGTTAGATAACTACACAGAAGTATTGCTTAATCAAGACATTTGGGATGCCCTCCCTCAAGGTGAATTTCTTCTTAGTATTACGGCATATGATAGTTTTGGTCATGTTAATGATACTTATATTTTAACTTTATACAAAGATACTTTAGCACCTGTTCTGGATGTGATTTTACCCGAAGACAGTTCCTTCCATAACTCTCCCCCTCTTTTAAAGATAACCTCCGACGATCCAAACCTTCATACTATGTGGTATAGGGTGAATACAACCTCTATTGTATTATTTAATAATACTGAACAATTTTTCGATTCAACATTATGGGATAGTATTTCCGAAGGAGTATTTACTATTGAGTTTTTTGCTAATGATAGTTTTGGTCATCTTAGTACAACTATAAACAGGACACTTTATAAGGATATCACTCTACCTTCTATATCTATTTTATCTCCGAATAATAATACCTACTATTCAAATGCTCCTATCATGAACATTAATGCGACCGATCTGAATCTCGATACTGTGTGGTATATTGTTTCGGGTACAAAAATCATACTATCTGGATCAGAACCATTGGATACCTTTATCTGGAGCAATTTACCCCAAGGAGGATTCCAAGTCCATATTTATGCCAATGATTCTGCTGGAAATTTAAATGATTTCAATACATTAATGTTGTATAAGGATACTTTAGCTCCCATTATAATTATTAATTCACCACTAAACAACTCATATTGGAATTCAAGACCGATCCTAAATGTGGCAGCAATCGATCCAAATCTGGATTCAATTAGTTATAAAGTACTAGGATATTCCTCATTATTATTACCAAATAATACTGATACACTAATGAATAGTGTAATATGGTCTGATTTATCGGATGGAATTGTAATTGTAGAGATTTTTGCTGAGGATTCTCTGGGTAATATAAACAATTCTATTACACTCATTTTGAATAAGGATACCATTACACCAAACATAATTATTAATTTCCCCGAACATTATCAACTCTTTGGAAATAATTCCCCTAGCTTTGAAATTTTTGTTAATGAAACTCATCTTGATACCACCTGGTATAATTTGATTGGTGAACCACAAAACATAACATTTACAGGTTTTACAGGAACAATTAATCAAACAATATGGGATAAATTTGGTAATGGGACAGTCACCATAAGGTTTTTTGGAAGCGATCTAGCGGGGAATTTTGGTTACCAAGACTTAACAATAAGAAAAAATATTTATGCTCCTATTATTACTATTAATACCCCTGGAGATGATGAGATCTTTGGAACTACTCCCCCCAATTTTTTGATTTATAAATCAGGGACAGGAATTCAAGAAACTTGGTATACATTAGATGACGGACTGACTAATTATACATTTACGGGTTTAAGTGGATCAATAGATCAAACTGAATGGGATAATTTTGCCTTTGAAAGCATTACTATAATGTTTTACATTAATGATTCACTTGGAAAAATGGGATATGACTATGTTATTGTAAGAAAAGATCCTAATCCGCCAGTAATTCAAATTAATTCTCCCTTTAACTTAACAGCTTTTGCCTCTGCTCCATTTCTCAATATCACGATTATTGAGCCGAATTTGGATAAGGTATGGTATAGAGTTGGTTCTACAACTATTGAAATGACGGGGAATTTCTCCCAATATCTTGATTCATTAGTATGGGAATATTTACCTCAAGGAAATTTTTCATTAGAACTATTTGCTAATGACACTCTAGGAAACCTTAATAATTTTCTGGAAATGACTCTGTCGAAAGATACTATTGGTCCTAATATAACAATAATTTTACCAACTGAGAACCAAAGAGTTGGTAGAAATGCTCCTTTTTTTGAGCTCATCCTTTATGATGAAAATAATGTCAATAACTCTTGGTATATTATTGAAGGAAGTAATATGTCTATATATTTTCCAGGTAGTGTTGGTAAAATCGACCAAGATCTATGGGAATTTATATGGGATAATTTGACTCGCGGTTCTACAATAACTATTCGTTTTTATTCAATTGACAAACTTGGTAACGTTAATTTTGAAGAAGTTAATATGATAAAGCATATCCCTATAGCAGGGCTTATCTCAAATCCTGTTGGATTTATTTTTTCAAGTTTAGGTATAGCAGCTATGGTTCCAATCACAGTGTTTTTAAGAAGAAGTAGATATTATCAAAACTTAAACAAGAGAGAAAGAAGTAAATTGAGGAAAGTTTTAATTTCTGCTGGTTTAGCACTAATTTTTTCAGTTTTGTTCTTCATCTAACTATATTTCAGAGATACTTCAATTCTCTCCTATTTTTTGGAATGCTTTAAAATAAGTTTGTATTCATAAAAATCTAACTTCTTTCCTAACTTTTGTTTCTTTAATGCACTTTCTAATTTTCGTTGTTCAAACCTTTTAAACTTCTTTTTCTTTTTGATAATTGCCTCAACATCGGCTGTTTTCTTCTTTTTAGGTCGCACAACAGGTTTTAGATTACTGGATATTTCGTCTAATAACACTTTTTTATCAAGAATCATTAGTTTATGAAAGAGTTGTTCAAATCTCTCCGCAGTAGTTTTATTTTCCTTCAATGCATATTTTATAGTCTCCTTAATTTTTTCGAATTCTGTTGCTCTTTTATATAGATCAAGTGTTTTCTTGTGAGTCAATAACCTTTTATTGAGTAACTCAAACATTTCTGTGTAAATATCACTTAAATCTTTTTCAAGGTCTTTAATTTTTGTCTGAGTGGTATAATAATTACTATTCTGCAGATTTTTAATTTGTTTTTGTTCTATATTTGTCAGAATGTTCATTTTTTCCTTTTTTTCTTTTTCTAATTCTCTCAGTTGTTCAATTATTTCATTTTCTTCCTCAATATCTAAAATTTGTTCTTCTAGGTTTTGATTAATGATTTCAATTTCATTCTCAATATTTTCGAGAGATTTTCTAGTATAATCAAGTAAAACTAAAGAATTTTCATCTAATTTCGGTTTCGGGATAACTTCTAGTTTTTTCATTTGGTTTTTCCAAATGCGTTCGTATTCTATCTTTCTATTTTTCAATTTGGTCAATTTTAAGTTATATAGATGACGCCTTTCAGAGTAAAACTGTCGAGCATTAAAAAATGTTTTGTAGATTTCTGAATCATAACTCTGAAAACTGATTAAATAATTTTTGATTTTGCTATTCAGTTCCTCCTTTTCAAGCACAAATTCCTCAAGTTTCTTTTGTGCATCCACTATAAAATTATCGATATTATTCTCTTCGTGGCTATTCATAGAAGTTTACTTGTAGTCGGAATCTTTTCCTATGATATTGTATTTATGATTTTCTTACCATTAATTATTTGCTATTGCTTAAATGTTTTAGTTTAGTAAGGGTACAAATTCAGATAATAATTGAGAAAAAAAAAGAAAAAATGACAAGAAAACTTGTCACTCCAACAGTCATTCTAACTGTTAACTTCTTAACTGGCGATGTTTTTTATCGGGAGTTTGGGATTTTATTCTGGGACATAATTCTATGAGCCAGTATTACCATAAACTGTTGTTCGGGTTTGTGACATCCTTCCCATGTGGTGCATACCTTTATATGAACAAATTTGTCAAGATTGTCAGGACCCCATACACAAAAGTCTCCTAGAGGAGAATCTGGGGGATGATTACTGTCTAAAATAATTGGATGATCTCCATCAACCGTAAATGTGAGATTATAATACTTCCAACCATGTTTGCCATGGGCAAAATCAAATTCTGTAGCGGTTATATCAATATAACCAACAATATTATCCCATAGATCTTCACCGGTTTTTGCTTGCATAACTTTAATGCAACCGTCAACCCAGGAATAACCTCCATACGTACCAACTACAATATAGAAATCATCAAGATACTCATCATCTATGCATAATGGTAAAGCTTCTGTAGGAAGCACTTGGGCAGCGATTTCCATTTCACCAACTTCGGTGTCATAAGGCCCGAACAGTCCTTTTTCTGGTACTGATCCGTCGTTGGATCCAGAAAGAGCTGCTCCCGAAATAATATCTTCGGATTCTTCCAAAGACATCTTAAATTTTTGAGAATTCTCGTCTGAAGTTTGTAATTCTGAGGAGTTTTTCTCCAAAAATTTATTATTCGGAATGAATGGCAATTCACTATCATCTTGCTGAAAGCCATTCTGAGCAACATCCCACGCTCCCAAGATAGACAATCCAATAGTCAGCGCTACGGTAATTAATAGAATCCGTGTAACAGTGTTAAAATGACTGCCATTGGTCTCTATTTCGAGACAATTGATGTTGTTAGGACACATCACCAAGTGATATATAGCACAGAATGAATATTTAAGGTTTATGATCTACCATTAATATTTACATAAATGACCAAATTAATTATTTAAACTGCCATAATATAATAGATCTTTATTATTTTTAATAGGAACTGCTTTATCCTAAGAATAGAGATTAATAAATGATTTGTCGTAATTGAATGCTGAAGCTTTAAATAGCAAACTAGATTATTAAATAATGTTAAACATGACTTCCATTTTTAACGTATCTAATAGCATTGGGAAAGAAACTGTACAACAGATGAAAGAAATCGGTATCGACACCGTAGAAAAGCTCGCTTCTTCGAGTATAGAAAATTTACTGGTAATTAATGGGATCAGTATTTCGCAGGCCAAGAGGTACATAAATTTTGCACAGCAACATCTTCATAGAATTAATGCAAAGACAAAAATATTTAATATCATAAACAAAGGAGTGGATTCTAGGGCGTCAAAATCTACAAATGCTCAAATTCCGTCAAAATCTAAAAATGCTCAAATTCCGTCAAAACCTTCTGATGAAAGAATTAAACCTAACGTCTCTATCAGTTCAATTAAAGCGCTAGCTTCATCTAGTATTGAGGACTTATCTAAAAGAAAGGGAATGGATAATGCGAAAGCAAAAAGGTATATTGAAATTGCTAAGAAATATCTTGAAAGTATGAGGAATGAGCAAGTAATTACTAAAACATCAATTTCAGAGGATAAACCCTTAGGTTTTGTAAAATTTGATACTTCGAGATCTTTAAAGAAACCCGAGATTCGTATCCCACCAAAACAAAAACAAGAAATACAAGAGCAACTTAAATTAATAAAGAAACCGGCTCTCGAGATAAAACCCATTCAAAACGTTTTATCTAAAAAAGAAATAAAATCAAAAACAAAAAAGGAAGAAATTAAGAAATCGCCTGAGTTGAAAACATTTTTTTCACCAACAACAGTCCAAAGAATCCGTTTTTTACATTATAAGATTAAAAAATTAGAAAAAGCATTAGAAAAACATGAAGACTCCTCCTTTTCAGAACTTAACAATGTTGTTGATTACATCAAAATCCTTAATGTGAATTATAAAACCCAAAGTCAGATCAAGATTTTTAAAGAATTGGAGATTACGCCATCCTTTTATGATCCTATTGCGAAAAAAGAGATCCAAATATGGGATTTAATCTTTGAGTGTTCACGTGTATTATGGATATCAGCACAAGCATATTCTTATCTTTCAAATAAATTCGAAACAGAGGGCTCCATAGAAAAAGCAATTGTCGCAATGGTTGAGAGTAGTAAAATGTTTAAAACAGCGGCATATTTTAGTGCTGCTTGTACTCGACAAGAGGATAAAGGAATTGCATTATCTGTCGATAATCTCGAATTGAATTCTGAAGAATGCCGTATACTTGCTCAAAACTTAGCCACTATCAGTGAAGAAACCAAAGGGAATCTCTCAATGGCATCCAACTTATCTGCGGGACTAAGTGCACTTACTAAACGCTTAGCATTTTTAAGAGATCATGATAAAAAAAAGGAGTATCAATTTAAAGCTCAGTACAACTATGATATTGGGAGAGCATGTAGTTTGAAAGCCAAGTACCTACAAAAACTATCGCCAGAAGGGGAAAGTGAAAAAATTGAGCAACTGCAGAAAAAAGCAAATTATTATTATATGAAAGCAGAAGAAGCATGGGAATTTATGTTAAACAATTTTGATAATCTTACAGACTCTGAAAGGGAAAGCTTGCGAACTAATTTATCAATAGTAAACAATGATATTATAGAAAATGACGTAGAGACAATATATGATGCAGAAGCGTTGGAGATCCAAGATCCAGAACCACTTATAATTATTCCAGAAAATTTAGCTCCCTTTGTTCCAAGAACCACCAATTTTCTAACAAAATATCAACAATCAGATCTAAATTTTGACGCTTATAAACGATATAGAAATTTAATGTCAGATGTTACTATTACTTCAAATAAGCTTGAAGAATTAAAAAATAATAAAGCTGGTATCGGTCGAACATTAAAGCAATTGAAAATTTTATATGATAATAATGATATTGATATCAACAGCTTTACAGAACTATTCGAGAAGTATTCAATAAAACTTGAATCAATTGAATCTGCCATCCAAAATTTAAAAGGACCAAAACCTAAAAAACCGGTACCCAAAAAACAGAAACAGATCCTTAAATCAACTATGTAATTTAAAATATAAAATTTTTATAAAAGACACTACCAGGAGTCTAATCGTTGAAACCCGAAGATTCAAAATTAAGTGATAGTAAAATAATTGGTATTTTCAAGAAAATATCGTTTTATTTAATTTTAGGAATTATAGCTCTAATTTTCATTTTTAATAGATTAATTGGTTTGTGGTTAGCAGGTTCTTTTTTTATCATATATTTTATTTTTTATTTGGTTACAGTATCTTCCAAGAGAAAAATTCTAAGATTGATGAATGATTATTTGATCATAGGAGACAATGATTTAGCAGACAAATTGCAACGCCCCTTAGATGAGATTAGAAAAGTCCTGTCTTCGCTATCTAAGAATCAAAAAAACAAGAAATGGTTAGTTGTTTTTTTAAATAATCGATATATTTTTCTAAATGAAAAGGGAGTAGAAAATTTCAAGCTGTTATATAACCGAGGATATAATGAAAAAAAAATTCTCGAAACTTTACAGAATGACATGAAAATAAGATCCAGAGCTGAAGTTAAGGCTATTGAAATTGCATTAGCTAATCATAACAGATTAACTGATTGATTTTAGGGTAAAATCAATTTTAACCACGTTTCATATAATAATAATCATATAATTTGGTAAATCCTAGTTTGTAGTATAATTCCAATGCCGCGGTGTTATCCTCCTCTACTTGTAGCCAAAAGAAATTAGCTCCATTTGAAATCGCCCAATCATTTCTTAATTTAATTAACATACATGTCGCGATACCTTGTCTCCTGAGATCCGGATGTACGAGAACATTTCCAATGTAAAGAAACCCTTGAGGAACTAAGACACCAAAAAGAGTACCAACAACTTTATTATCCGTTTTTACAATAACATAACGTTTCTTAGGGATTATTATTCTTTCATTTATTTGTTGAATGATATCCTGTTCTCGTTCATTACGTTTTGAGAATTTAACAAAAAATTCTGATATTTCTTTCGTTCTTGTATGCAATATGATATACTCAAAATCATTTTCTTTCATTTCGGGTTGAACATCATTAATATTTATTCCTAAAGTGATAGTATGATCATAATCTTGGTATCCCCGACTTAATAATATCTCTTTAAGATTCTCTGGTTCATAATATTCATGCATAGTAAACACTGCAGGTAAACCATGAGCACTATATGCTTTTTCAACTACAGAGATGTCCTTTTCTAAAGTTTCATTAGTGCCAGTATATCTTATCGGGAATACTGAATTTGCTCGAGAAGTTATACCCTCAGTAAAGCGCAATATCCATCCATTCAAAAAATAATAATGCTTTGCCGGCCAAGAATTTAGTAGAAATTCCTGGAATTGCTTAATCTCTCTTTTTGATTTCATTAGTGTCATCAAATACAAAAATCTGATGGAATTTTAAATGTCTTATCTCTTAAGAAACCTTGTAAACCCAGTATAAATATTTAATAAATACACTGGTTTCTATACTATAATCAAATTTTTCATATATACAATTAACCCAATTAAAAAATACCATTTTAATAAGGAGAACTGAAACGTGAGAGAAGATTTCTTTAACAAGATGGAATGGCCGTATCCCGTGAAATGGGGAGCAGAGAAAAAAGTAAATGCTGACGTATTAGTTTTAGGAGGAGGAATCGCAGGTTGTTTTGCTGCAATAGCAGCGGTCAAAAAAGGGTTAAAGGTGACACTTGTTGAAAAAGGGGCAACGATTCGGAGTGGAGCTGCAGGTTCTGGATGTGATCATTGGGAATCTGCGGCTACCAATCCTTGTTCACTCCTCACTCCTGAAGAATTAACAACAGCTATGATTCAAGATCATAATGGTTATAATAATGGAATTTCACATTATATTGAGTGTAGAGAAGGGTATGATAGACTTTTAGATCTTGAAAGTATGGGGGCTAAAATTAGAGATGATGAGGATGAATTTAAAGGTGCTGAATTCAGAGACGATAAAACTAAATTTCTTTTTGCTTATGACTATCTGAATAGATTTACCTTACGAGTATGGGGAACAACTTTTAAACCTGCCCTCTATAAAGAATGCAAACGATTAGGTGTGGATATTCATGATCGAACGATGGCGACAAGTTTATTGACTGGAGAAAGTGAACGAGGTGTGAAAATTATAGGAGCTACTGGTATTAATGGGAGGACTGGTGAATTTTCTGTCTTTAAATCCAAGGCTACTATACTTTGTATGGCTCGACCTAGTCGAATTTGGCTATTTTCACCAGGATTTCCAGGAATTTCTGAATTTCGACCTCTTCAATGTATGGGAGATGGTCATGCAATGGGTTGGAGAGTCGGTGTTGAGTTCATAATGATGGAAAAATCAATTAGAGGTCAATGGTCCGGGGAACGTAGTTACCCTCCCTATGGTACTGGGAACACACACAATACGTGGTATGCATGTTCAATGGTTGACGCAAATGGGAGACAAATTCCATGGGTAGATCGGGATGGTAATATTCTAAAGAGTATTTCTCAAAGATACCGACCGGCATCCGGACAAAAATTTTTCTTAAAAGGAGGAGGTGAATCTGATTTTCATTTATATCAGTACCAAGGTCCAGTCACTCTTCCTTTGGAAGAACTCTTGAAAAAGGAGTTTGAACTTCCATTTTACGCTGATTTATCTAGTATGCCTATATATGAAAGAAAAGCTATCTGGGGATTAATGGTTGGTCAGGAGGGAAAGTCTCAAGTTCCGATACTGCAAAATTATACTGAAGCAAGATTCGATCCTGATAAGGATTTACTGCAAAGTTATGGAGAAGGATGGACATCAGCTTCCTTCCTTCCTAGAGAACGACAACTATTCGGGCTTCCAGGAGGAATGGTAAATGATTGGAAATTGAATTTAAATCTTGAAGGTCTTTATGCTGCAGGTGATCAATTATTTGCATCAGATTGTGTTGGTCATGCAGCAGCTACTGGTTATTATGCTGGAAGGCACGCTGCGGATTATTCAGTGAGTATCTCTGATCCCATAATAAATAATCAACAGGTGTCTGTTGAAAAAAACAGGATATATTCTCTGGTGGAGCGAAATAAAGGTATTAGCTGGCAAGAATTCAATCTAATAATCACAAGAATTATGCAAAACTATTGTGGTGAAGTGAAAAGTGAAAATCTACTGAATATCGGATTAAGAATGCTTGAGGACACTGAATCTAAGCAATGTTTGAAACTTTATGCTCTAAATCCACATGAATTAATGCGCTCCTTAGAAGTATTAAATATTCTTACCAATGCTAAAATAATTATCCATTCATGTCTAGCAAGAAAAGCTAGTTCAAAACATTTACATTTTCATCGATCAGATTATCCTGAAATGGATCCACCTGAATGGCACAAATTTGTAACAGTAAAACTTGAAAATGATGTGGTGAAGGTAGGTGAACGACCCATTGATTACTATGGTCCCTTGAAAAAGAATTATGAACACCATAATAAAGAATATATTAGTGGAGGAAGAATTAATGAATAAAAAAGTCTACGTTATTCCTCAGCCTGGAATTTCGAACCCTATCGAATTTAATCCAGAAATTTGTGTTGGTTGCAATATATGTGTTGAGATTTGCCAAGTTGATGTTTTTCTGCCAAATCCAGTGAATAGAAAACCCCCCATTATAATGTTTCCGGGAGAGTGCTGGTATTGCGGTTGTTGTGTATCTGAATGCCCCCATTCTGGTGCTATCAAACTTAATCCATTATTAATGAATAGAGTGCACTGGAAACAGAAAAATAAAGATAAAGATTAAATGGTGATTTTTATTATGAAGGAATTTCAAAAAATGATATCTTCTGCTAAGAATGCAATGATACATGTCTTAAAAATGAAAAAGAATGATGTTGTCTTAGTGGTAACTGATGAAGCAAGCAGAAATGTAGGTGATGCTTTTTATCACGCGGCTTTAAAATATGGATGTACAGCACAGATTTATGTATTGGATGAAAAGTATCGTCCACTGTTAGATATATCAGCAACAATGAGAGAATTAATATTAGGAAAAACAATAGTAATTAATGCATTTAAAGGACTTAGCGAAGAAACTCCCTTTAGACTCAAATGGGGAAAGGCACTTCTTGCTACGGAATCTATCCGCTTAGGTCATGGTGCAGGACTCACTAAATCGATGATGATAGAAGGACCAATGAATATTGATTATGATAAAATGGTGGAGGTGGCTAATAAATTAATAAAAAACTTTGAAAATGCTAATAAAGTACATATCTCAGCACCAGGAGGAACTGATGTTGTCTTATACATCGAAAATCGTCCTTTCTCAACAGATACCATAATTTCTAAACCACCCTACTTTGCTAATTTACCTTGTGGAGAAGTATGGTGTGGTCCCATTGAGACTAAAGGTGATGGAATCATTGTATGTGATGGCTCTATTGGTGATATTGGGAAAGTGAAAAAACCTTTAGAAATTACAATAAAAAACGGTAAGATTCAAACTCTAAAAAGTGAGGATGCTAAGTTAGTCCAGAAAGTTGAAAGACTAATTAGTATTGATGAGCAAGCAAGAATTATCGGCGAATTAGGAATTGGTGTTAACCCAGGTGCTAAATTAAGGGGAATTTTGCTTGAGGATGAAAAAGCTCTTCAAACAGCACATATCGCATTTGGTAACAATCAAGAAATGGAAGGAGGACAGAACACATCAAAAACACATAGAGATTTTTTATTTTATAATCCAACATTAGTGATTACTTATAAAGATGATTCTACTAAACAATTGATGAGAAATGGTATTTTGGATTTATAATATAAAGTTATATTATTAAAAAAAGGAGTGCCGGTGGAGGGATTCGAGCCCTCGACCTCCAGATTATGAGTCCAGCACATTCAGTCTGACCCATTATTTCAGAATGAGTGCGTGTCTGGCGCTATAACCAGCTAAGCCACACCGGCATTTATTTTCGATTGAAGCCCCGGGCGGGAGTTTCCGAGTAGAACGGAGGTTCTATTTCTTTTGAACCCGCGACCTTTGCCTTACCAAGGCAATGCTTTCGGTTGACATTTTAATACAATTTCACATACCGGCTAAGCCACCGAGGCTTTAAATAACTTATCTTACAAACGATGTAATTATTACTGAATTAAAAATTTTTTTACATCCATTATATTTTTGAGATAAACCCTAGTTTGAAGAAATTTGACTATATATGAATAGAAAAAAAATTATAATGAAGATTGTAGATTAAAGCATACTGGTAAGGTATGCCCCTAACACAATAAAGAACTGAGCAATTATGTATGTGGTTATTATTATGGTTCTCGCATTCTTAAACTCTCCTGCCCATTTATCGACTGCAATTGAAGCATCTGAAAAAATAAAAGATAATGATCCAACAAAAATCAATATAAATGGTAAACCTTGAAGTCTTGGGTCTGCGATTCTTAATAGAGCTGAAATATGCATTAATAATATTGCTGCCATATAAACCAGAACTGGAATCTTCATATCTTCTGTTTTATTTAGGAACCTCGGCACCGTAAATATTAATATCAAGAGTGCAGGTATTATCAGAACTATACTCCAAGAATTGAACGAACTGTAATCCGTGATTGATAGGAAGAATGATATAATATAGAAGATCTGATTTATTAAGAAAGAACCCATTCCTGGTAAAAACCACTTATCTTTATCTTGAAGCATTAAAAAGATATCTCCTCCCGTACCCCCTATTAACGCAATAATAATTAACCAATCAACTCGAATTATTGAACTAGTTTCGATGACTCCAAAAAGATAAAACAGTATCAACAGTGGCATCAAAAGTGGTTTACTCCCATAGATTATTTTTATGTTTTCTTTGAATTCACCGTATATATCAACAATGGCAACAATAACAAAAATTACCAAAAAAATGTATTCGATCATAGCTTTTCACTAAAGATTTACAAATTGTAATGTAATAAACAACTAATTAAAAGAGGTTAAATAATTTTAGTATTATTCCTTACTGATTTGTAGTTCTATTTAACCCAGTATTCAATTGAGAAATTTTAAAAATGCATTTTCTTTTAATGATATAATTCTACCTTGAACAGTTAGATAATAATTAAAGGAGGAAATAGAATGAAATTTGGAGCACAATTAGTAAATTATTCTACTACCTGGGAAGATACACTTTCGACCATTAAGGTAATTGAATCCGGTCCTTGGCATAGTTTATGGTTTTCGGATCATTTTTTACTCCCAATACCAGGAGCTAACTTGGAGCATCTACCCGCTCTAGAAAGCTGGTCGATGCTTACTGCTACCGCAGTGGTCACTAACCGAGTAAAGTTGGGAATACTCGTCACTGGAAACACTTACCGAAATCCAGCCTTACTTGCCAAGATGGCAGCTACTGTAGACCAAATCTCAAATGGTCGTCTTATACTTGGTATTGGTGCCGCTTGGTACAAACGTGAACATGAAGCATTTGGTTGGGAATTCCCAAGTGTTCGGGAGAGGTGTGATCGGTTGGAAGAAGCAGTAGAACTGATCAAAATACTTTTTACGGCAGAAGGTCCTGTTGATTATAATGGTCGTTATTACAAGCTCGATCAAGCACACTTTTCACCAGCTTGCACACAGAAGCCACACGTTCCAATTATGGTGGGGGGAAACGGAGAAAAGCGAACACTACGTACCTTAGCTAAATTTGGAGATATATGTAATATTGATTGCAATAATCCTGGATCCCCAGAAATATTTAAACATAAGATAGAAGTCCTAGAGCGTCATTGTGAAGAATTTGGGCGTGATCCAGCAGAAATTGAGAAAACTATGCTGATTCCCTTACGTCTTGAAAGTGATGAAAAGGAGGCTGCAAAACTACGTAAAGCTCGTGGAGACTGGGTTCTATATGGAACATCCTCATTCATTATTGATCGAATTCAACAATACATTGATGCTGGTGTCGAAGAAATTATGCTTGGGAGCGTTCCAATGAAATCTGAGTTATTTGAACGCATCAATGAAGAAGTTTTATCCGCTTTCAAATAATATTCTTTTTTACTTATTTTTTTATTTATAGAGAATTCCTTTGACAAAATTTTAAAAAAATTTATATAATGGCTATTTCATAATAGAGGTAAAAATTAGATTTTATTGAAAATTAAATTTTGTTAGGTGAAACATTATCTTCAATTTGTTTTCGATCATATTTTTTGCAATTGGAATTTTAATCTTTATTCTAATCATTAGATATATAATTATTACTGCACGATGTTCTAAGTGGCCAGCTGTTATCGGCGAAGTAGTTTCGTCAGAAATGAAACCGAAATATAAAAAATTGGCTGAATTTGCGGAAGCAGCTCACACTGTAGTTGGTATTTATCGACCTGAAATAACTTATACTTATGAAGTTAATGGAGAGAAATACACTAATAATCAAGTAAGACCTGTAGGAAGAAATGTGTATAAAGATAAACCCTTAGTGCAGCGAGTATTAAATTTGTTTCCAGAAGGCTACAAGGTATATATTTTCTACAACCCTAAGAAGTCTCACAATTCAGTCTTGGATCCTTGGATACGTTTTTCCCCAGTAGCTATTACGATACCTACGGCTTTAATTTTCCTAGGTTTAGGATTTTGTTTTAGTGGAATTATTTCTTTAATTCCTTTAGGGATAAATTTTATCTCATTTGCATTATACATTGCTTCTGTGCTTATTATCGGACAGAATTTTAGATATCTAGTAAAAGTATTGAGAAGTAAAAAATGGCCGTATGTAGAAGGAGAAATTAAAAAGGTAATGATTTATAGAAAGGATGAAGATCAAACTGTCTCATATAACGTTGATGTGACTTATACCTATGAGATTGAAGGACAAAATTATACTAATCATCAAATAAAGCTCGATTTCGTACATGGAGCTCGAACATTCATGCCAAAAATCTTTGCAATGATGAAATTTGAACAATTTGAAGAAGGAAAAAAAATTAATGTCTTTTATGATCCTCGTAACCCCAATGAATCAATACTGAAGCATGGTCTAAGGTATTTTACATTTTTCCTAATGTTGATAGTAGGCATTGGATTATTTCTTTTTGGCTTTTTCGTAGTTCAGCTTATGATTTACGATCTTTTGTTCTGAGAGAATTACATAACATACAAATTTTTTTTTTATAGAATTGAAGATCAAAGTCTTTTTGATAAAAAGATTTAAATATTAATGAAGATATAGTTCTATATCGAACGTTCGATCTCGAACGATCGTCAAAAAAATTAAAACTTAAGTATGGATACCGCGTTTTTGTATTTTGAAGTAAAGGGGATCTCTTATGGAAATAACAAATCTCAAAAAACTAAAGAGAAACATGATGAAATCAGATTTTGTAAATTAAAAAATTACAAAAATTTTCATAATGGTGATAAGAATAGGAAAGGTTAAAACAGGTTGGAATTTGCCCATATTGCCATTACCAGTGTGTTTGTTAGGCGCCCATGTTAAAGAAAAGCCAAATTTTAACACTATTGTTTGGTTTAACATGCTCCATGGTACACCTCCTTTAATTGGTGTTACTATGTCAAAAACACACTATACTAATCAGGGTATTAAGGAAAATAAGACTTTTAGTGTCAATATTCCCACAGGCGATATGGTTGTTGTAACCGATTATTGCGGATTACATTCTGGTTCAAAAGTAGATAAATCTAAAGAATTCTCTCTTTTTTATGGAGAGCTGAAAACAGCGCCTATGATAAGAGAATGTGGTCTAAATATTGAATGTAAGTTAACCAATACACTAGATTTCAAGAAAACTGAATTCTTTATCGGTGAAATTGTTGAGATCTATTGTGATGAAAAATACATAAAAAATGAAGAACCAGACGTAAAAGAATTCGATTCATTTATCTTTCTAATGCCTAATGGACCATATTGGAAGATTGGAGATTATTTAGCTGAATCTTATGAAGTTGGGACAAGTTATAAACCTAAAAATTAAAATTTTTTTTAAAAACAAAATGAATTAGATATATATTAAATGTAGGAGGAATAAAAATATGGAGAAAAGTATAGCCTACTGCGGGCTTGATTGTTCAGCATGTCCCGCGTATGTTGCTACTCAAAAAAATAGCTATAAAGAACTCAAAAAAGTTGCAGAATTGTGGTCAACTGAATCTATGTCATTCAAGCCCGAAGAAATTTCCTGCGATGGGTGTAAATCGAATGAAAGAAATTTTAGTTGGTGCAGTCAATGCCCAACAAAGAAATGCTGCGAAGACAAAGAAATTGAAAATTGCGCATATTGTGAAGATTATTTCTGTGATAATTTAAACATGACATTTGAAAATGATCCATCAGCAAAAGAGAGATTAGATGAAATAAGGAAAAAAATTTAGAATTAAATAAAAATAAATAAGAGGAAAGGAAAGATGGATCTCGAAGAGACTAAAAAATTAAGTTTAGAATTAATGGACACCTCTAAGGCGGCTTATTTAACTACTATTGATTCTGAGGGATATCCCATAACAAGGGCGATGTTTAATTTAAGGAATAAAGAACAATTTCCAGAATTTTCTGAGTTTTTTGCCAACCAAGATAATAAATTCTTGATTTATATCTCTACAAACACATCATCGTCAAAAATTGACCATATCAAGGAAAATCCTAAAATTTCTGTATATTTTTGCGAACCTGAAGACTTTAAAGGGGTAATGTTTGGTGGTGATGCGGAAATTATAGATGACGTTGAATTAAAAAAGCAAATATGGCTAGATTGGTGGACTAGATATTATCCAAAAGGATTAGAGGATCCTGATTACACATTGATCAAACTTAATCCAAAAAGAGTAAAATTTTATTATAGACTAAACCAAGTACAATTTCAGCCAGAGGGGGATTAATGGTAGATTTGAGGGAGGGAGGATTTTTAATCTCCAAGATTCAAAAATTATCAAGTCGCATTTTTGCTAAATTACTCCGTGAATTTAAAGCTATTGAAATAAATCCTGCTCAAGGTAGAGTAATGTTCCCTCTCTGGCTTCAAGATAATTTATCCTTCCAAGAACTTTTGGAAAAGACATCGTTAAGTAAGGCGACTCTTTCTCACTTATTGGATAATCTTGAAAACGCAGGTCATATTAAGCGTGTACGTTCAGAAGAAGATAAACGAACTATTTATGTAAAACTCACGAAAAAAAATAAGAAGCTTCAAAATGAATATATTCAAGTTTCTGATAAAATGACTAAATTATTTTATAAGGGATTTTCTGAAAAAGAAATTGATGAATTTGAGGATTATTTAAGACGTCTTTTAAAAAATTTAATCAGTATAACTTAACAAACCGCTTTTTTTTTCTTTCTTAATATGTTGTATTATTTTTAGTAAGTAACAATAAGAACAATAAAATTGGATTTGCTGATCATTCCATATTTTCAAAACCTTAGGATGATGTGGTTTTGGGTATTTGATTATAAAATCATTAAGCTTATATTCTTTTTTACAGTTCCCACAATATCGTACGGAGGATTGATCTAATTCGAGTGGATAATTTTCATTATTTACCATTAAGAATTATTCAGCCTAGAATTTAATTCACTTTTCTTTCTAGATATTTTAGGAGTATATATTTTAACTCTTTGAAAAGTGATTTTTGGAACTCTAATTTTTGGAAAAACAAATGGAGCTCGGAATTCTTGATTGAAAGCGCTACTTTGGATCATATTATCTTCATTTAATACGACTTTAGATAATTCTTCCTCTTGTTCATCAAAATCTGGCTCCTGGGTTACCTCTTTCATGTCCTTATCGTTAACAATTTCCTCCTCAACAGATTCCAAAAAATCAATGAATTGGAACTGTTTTTCTTTTAATAGAGATTTATACTGCATTTTTAGATCTTTCATAGAAGTTATTTTTTTGATTAAGTCATATTCCAGAACCCAACCTGATTCCACATCATAAAGCATTCCTAAAATTTTTAATTCTGGATTATGAACCCGTAATTTTTGAAGAATTCCTATTTGTCGTTTGATGTTCTTTATTTCATCAATAAAAGGCTTAAAGAATTCTTTAATTTCTCCAAAAAGATCTGAAGTACCTTTAGTAGCATGAGGAAAATATTCATGTGGGATTTTCTTTTTTAATTCTAACAAGTTCACTTTAGTCATACCACAATCTAAATGCCCTAATACCACAATAAATTTGATATCATATTGATAAATAGCTATGAGGATCGATCTCAAACTATCTTGAGTGCATAGATTACCAGCATTTCTTAAGACAAACACATCTCCGGGTTCTAATTGAAAAATCCTATGAATATCAATTCTCGAATCCATACAAGTTAGAATTAATACTGGATATCTAGGGAATTTACCTGAAGTTTCTAATTTTTCTGATTCTTGATTAATCTTCAAATAATACTTTAAATTTCCTTCAACCAACAATCTTTCTATATCTAACATTACACATCTAATTTTTTATTATTTAAATCTAAAACTCCACATAAAAAATTAACAAAAATAAAATTTTGGGCAATTTTTTTAAATTATTTCTTCTTTACTAATACTTCCTTGAGTTTTTCCGCGCCACCATTGTTAAAGAACTCCTTAATTTTATCAGAGTATTCAGGTAATAGCTGTAAGAATGGCATGATTGATTTTGAAAGTGATGAAAATGCTTCATTTCCATCCCCCACGATGAACATCTTATCAGGGGTTATATGTTTAAAGATTTCAGGCAAGATATTAGTCAATTGAACTGCTAGAAATCGCTCATCAGCACTACCCATAGCTTCAACTTGTTTCTTAAAACCCTCTGCTTGAGCTAGCATTTGTTGTTTAATATTCGCAGCTTCACCCTCAGCTTGGGCTAATAGTTTCCTCTTAATTTGTTGAGCGTCTGCATCCGCTTCAATTACTTTCTTTTGTCTATCACCATCAGCTTCAATTCTTTTGCGTTCTCTTTCCTGTTCTGCAATAGCAATTTCTTTATCTTTTCTTCTTAATTCAATTTCCTTTTCAACTTGTTGATTCTGAATACCAATCTCGTTTTGAACTTCTAATTCTCTCATTCTTGATTCTCTTTCAGATTCTGCATTTGCTATTCTAGCTTTTCTTGCTTCAATTGCTTGTTTTACAGCTTCCATATTCTTCTTCAATCCTGGTTCTAGAATATTTACTTCACGTATTTCAATTGATTCGATAACCACACCCCAATCTGCTGTTAATTCATGAATCTCTTTACTTACGATGTTAATTATTTCTCGACGTTCTCGAATAATTTTCTCGATTGGCATATTTGCACAAGTTGTTCGAATTATTGCTTCAGCTGCATTCTTCAATATTTTCTCTACATAGTTCTCATCTCGAGTATTCCATGAAACTGCGCTAAATGCTTTCTCAGGATCTATAACTTTCCAAATCAACATCCCAACAATTGAAATGTTTTGATACTCCATTGAAACTACTTGTTCATGAGCTTCTAAGGTTGTTTGAATGCTAGTAGTAGGAATTACTAAATATTCATCAATTAAAGGCAACAGCCATAGGCTTCCACCTAAACCAGCATGCTTAACTTTACCGTTACGCAGATGTATAACGAATTGGTTGGTTTTAAATTTTCTATATCTCGTTGCCATGAAAATTAAAAAGAGAAATGCAACTATTATCACTATTACAACTAACCAAGTAACCCAAACATTTATTTCTTGAAACAGCATCCTTTTATTTTTTACCTCCTAAAATTTTTTTCTTTCTTTTCAATTATTTTTTTTTTTAAAATTTGAATCATATTTTAATCTAAACTAATTTTATCTGGTCATATTTCTAATTGAGCTTAATTTTTTATCTACTAATAAAAAACCATTCTTTATATCACATATATATACTTCCTCTCCCTTCTCAAAAGACGAATCAACATATAAAGGTTTTACATGAACCCTCTCGAATTTCATTGGATTATTGGATTTAATTTTCATAACGCCACCTCTTTTATCGACATCTAAAACTATTACTCCCTTCTGTCCAATTAAATTTAGAGTAGATGATATGTTATAGAATCTTGATTTTGCTATCCTTTTCCAAGTTGTGGAAATTAATTTTGTAGTCAAATAGGTTACCCCGAGAGCTGTGAAGAATATAAGAAATTTTGCATTATTATTAAAAAGATAATAGAATAGGATTCCCGATATTCCAAACAGTAATAACGACGTAGAAAATAGTAACATGAATGGAGCAGGAGTAGTGTCGTTGACAACATTAGAATCGCCTGTATCATCAGGGTGTTCAGCATGATCCACATGATCAATATGGCTAAGATCACTATGATCTAAATGATCTATATGTCCGAGATCCGTATGATCGATATGATCTACATGTCCGAGATCCGCATGATCGATATAGTCGACATGATCTACATGTCCGAGATCCGCATGATCGATATAGTCGACATGATCTACATGTCCAAGATCCGCATGATCGATATGGTCCACATGATCTACATGCCCGAGATCCGCATGATCGATATAGTCTACATGATCTACATGTCCAAGATCCGTATGATCGATATGGTCTATATGGTCAGTACCCTGAAGATCATGAGTGGATATTTCAGCTAAAAACGTTGATATAATTGACATAATTATTCCACCAATAAATAATCCCAAACATATACTGAAAAATAAATCATAAAGACCGTTTAGATAGGATCCAGTAATTGTAAAAATCACTCCTATTGAAAGTATTGTAAGTAGCATGAAAATACTTTTCTTTCTAAAATGTTTGTAGATTAACCTAGTGGATAAATTATTCATCATTTTCCTTTTCTCCGGAAACTTTTAATTTTCTAATTAAGTAAATTATAACTTGGTACCACACTGGTGGCAAAATACGGCTTTCTCATCTAGTTCGGCTCCACAATAACGGCAAAAATTGATTTCTTTTACATCTGGGACATCATCCTCTACAGGAATTTCTTTATAATGAGATTCCAAGGGTTTTTGACTAGGTTTTTGAGCAATGTAAGGATTTTGATGATCTATTTGTTTTTGGTCAACATTCTGATTCTGCCTATAGATATTCGCTTTTTGGGATTTGTAAGCACTACTCATAGATGATGCAGCTATACTAATCCCTATAATAATCATAACAAACACAACAAAACCTATAATTATGAATATCATTGGAAAACTAAAGCCAAATCCAAACATTCCTGACCTATTAAAAAATACGAAAAAGAATAGCCCAAATATCAGGAATATCACTAAACCTGCAATTGTTGCCCCAATACTTGATCTACGATAATGCCTTCTACCAGCAACAATCGGGACCATCCAAGCCATTTTTTCTATTTTTCCTCCTTTGTAATTTTAATTTAGAATTTTATTCTTAATGTGGTGGGATAACAAAAATTAGAAACGAATTGACCGTAAATAGGATAGTTTCTACTCAAACTGCCGGGGATTATGTCATATCTAACTTCAACATCGATATTGCTCCCGATATTGCTCTTTATTCGATTATCAAGAACTTTATCATGGTTGGGACGTTTCTTAATTTTTTTTATCTTCTTCATTATATTTTTATATATCAAATTATATTTTTTTTATTCTTTAATATACACCTATATAATTATATATTTAAATGTTATGAATCCTTTTAAAACCACGACAATATGTCGAAGATACAGTTAAATATATAGATTGCTATATATATCTATATATATTTTCCAATGGAAAGGTTTTACCAAAAAATGTACAAAGCGATATATATCTATATATACAAAGAGAAACATTTTTAATACCAGTTATGCCTTTTATAAATAAGAAAAAAATTTTTTGCTGTTGCATTATATATTTATATATGAAAAGATATTAAGGAGATGATACTAATGGCAAAAGAAGTCGAGAAGGTTTTTGAACCCGAGTCTAAAG
>JBHLOF010000046.1:0-31352 GCA_048940805.1 Promethearchaeota archaeon | reverse complement strand
CATTTTTGCACAGGCAATTATCTCATCATGATTATTTTTAACCAAGAGGAAATCATCTTTTTTCGGATCCCGCGAAAACTTTACAACATTTTCTAATAGAATATCATTCCCATAAATAATTGATTTTTCTCCCTTTTCATTTAGAATTAGTTCTTCAAAATAAGAAGTTCTGTCGATTTTGGATAAAAATTCTGCCCCCTCTAGACTTAGATAAAAATTTTTATTCTTGATAAAGCCAAAATATAAACCCATCGAAAAAACATCATCTTGAGGGTTAATTGAATGTAATATATCTTTTTGATCATTAGTTAAGAGAAAAATTTCAGGAAATTTGTTTTTAAGGTTCTTCTGTTGGAAGGAAATGAATAGGAAATAGCGAAATTCCTTTAAGTCTTGCCATAAATTGGATGAAATGGTTGATATAGAGCTTCGAATTATTTCACTTTCAAAAGAATTTACTATTCTAAAATTTAACGAATTATTCATTATTTATTGAAATAGAAAGAAATAAGAATTTTTATGATTATTAATCAATAAAGGTATTAAAAAATAGTGTTCTTATAAAATGGGCATTAGAAAAATAGAAGATGAGATCGATCTAAAAGAGGCAATGAAAAAGAAGGCTGCTGAACTTAAAATGAAAGACATGGAAGCAAAGGCCTCTGTTGAAAAATTTACAAAAGATAAATTAAGAGAACTCGCAAAAAAACATGGGATTTTACTTGCGTTAACTCCAGAATTAAGAGGAGAAATAAAAGAATTACAAAAAAAATATAATATTCCGTCCTCCAAGATCATAACTGAACAAATAACTGAACATGATGTCTTGCGTAAATTTTCTAAAATTGATCATGAGAAATTAGGATTGCTTGCATACCAAAGAGTTTTAATGAGTAAAGAAGAGACAGGAGGAATTATCCCTTTATCAGAAGTATTTGAACTAGTTAATACCGGAATTTTAAGGGGAAATGTACAACCCAAAGATGTTGAGAAAGCACTAAGAATCTTAAAGAAAACGAAGGTAATTGATGACGTTACTGAACTAGATTCAGGTATACTTATGGTGCGGTTTTTCCCTATTCAATATACTGGTGATGAGACAAAAGTAGTTGAACTTGCTAAAGAAAAAGGAATTCTAAGTCTTGAGGATGTATGTGTAAAATTGAATTGGTCTCAAGATCGCGCACTTCGGGCTTTAGAATCTCTTGAAAGAAGTGGTATCGCGAAATTTAGAGAAAATATATTAACAGGAAAACAATGGTATTTCCCTTCGATGTAGCTTGAGCTTTTTATTCTAATTTTATTTTCAAAGCTAACTGCCCATTATCCAGTTTGAGTACTTTAGCCCTGCGATTTTTTGCTAAAATCTTAAAAATTGCCTCTATATCCTCTAAGGGAAGAGTAGAGAAGTCCTCATCTGTTGCTTCCCGTAATTCATAAATCATTATTGGTTCTATTTTCCCATTATTATAAGCCCAATCATATATCTCATCTGACCACACATCAAGGGTTTTCCAATACACTCTTAATTTTTCCTTTTTTTTGGAAAGCCATTCAGCTTGATTTTGGTCAATTAGTTGCTCAGCAATTTCTATTATATATTTTTCACGATTTATAAAATTAGAAAAAGGTTTTTGTGAATTCAATTCTCTTATATAAATAATATGGAGTACAGCAAATCGTGCATAATCAAAAAGAATTTTTGCCCATTCGGTTTTCCACGAAATGTAATCATTTTTATGTGTGTTTTTATCAGGCATGGTATACATAAATTTCTTTCGCTCTTCCTGTAACCATGGATATGCTTTTAACAATTCCTCATAAGCTGTTAGTTTCTTCTGTATTAATCCTTTTTCTCCGATGATCTCTTCTTCTAATTCTTGAAGCTCTGCATCGATTTGTTCTGCGTGCTTTCTATATATTTTGCTATCAATTTCTCCAGTTTGAGAATTCAATATTTCTTCAAGTCTATCAAATTCTTCTTCAATGTAACTTAAATCCGCGATTTTTATATCTTCTTCATTAATGATATGTTTGTGAGCAGCTTCCTTTTCTAATTGTTCTTTTTCTTTTTTTAATTCTCTTAAACGGGAAAGCTCTTTTCGTAATTCATTTATTTCTTCTTCAACTTTTTCTTTGGATTCCTTTGGAATTTCTTCTGCTCTTTCTCTCTCTCGCTCCATTTTTATCTTTTCTCTTATTATGATTCTCCGAATTCTTCTGCCCAAGCATTGTATTGCGTCATTAATGCTTTATTTGTCATCGGTTTGACCTTTTTAAGTGTTTTTTTAAAATCGCTCAAATTAATATCTCTTACTTTAACTTCTTGATCAGAATTCTCTAAAAGACCCCCCATATCTAATTCGCGAATAGGCAACATAATTACTTCGCGACAAACATTTGCGATATCTCTTCCAGAATGTCCTTCGGATCTAACTGCTAATTCGATAAAATCCTCTTCTGTCAAAGCAGTATTCACGCCTTCAGTATGTATTTTAAAAATTCCTGCTCTTGCCTTCAAATCTGGAAGTGGTACATGAACTCGTTTCTCAAATCGGCTGAGCATTGCGTTATCGATATCCCATGGACGATTTGTCGCTCCCAAGACTAGCAATGGTTTATCATGTGTAGATTTTAAGCCTTGAATTTCGCTTAAAAGTTGAGTTTTTACCCTCCTTTCACCCCCACTTTCGGTACCTTCCCCTCGTTTTGTTGCAATAGAATCAATTTCATCCATAAAAATGAGACTTGGCGCCTTTAATCGTGCTACTTTAAATAAAGCACTAATTAATTTTTCACTTTCTCCTAACCATTTACTTAACAAATCAGCAGAAGAAGCGCTAAAGAATGTGGCATGACATTCGGTTGCGGCAGCTTTTGCTAATAATGTCTTACCGCATCCAGGAGGACCGAAAAGTAGTATTCCTGACCAAGGTCTTCTAGCTCCTGTAAATAATTCTGGTTTAGCGATGGGTAAAACTATTGCTTCTCTTAAAGCTTGTTTGACATTTTCTAAACCTGCAATATCTTCCCAGTTTACTTTAGGTGACTCAGTTACTATTGTTCCAGATATAGTATCAATAAGCTCTTGTTCCTCCGATGAAACACCACTCGTATCTACTGAGGAATCATCTCCACCCTTTGAAGTGTCAATTGGTCGTGCTCTCATCGCTCGTGGTCCACCCAAATGAGATTTGAGTATTTTAGCCCTTTCAACATATTCTTCAATGTTCCGTTGGCATAACCTTCTCATTTGAGGATTCTTATTATATTTCATAAATTGCATGAGAATTTCCGCAGCTCTTTGATACTTATTTATCGCCTGACGGTACTTTCCTTGTGTATCTAAAGCAACTGCTTCTTTTGCGGTAGAAACAGCATACTGGTAAAGCTTACTATCAACACTAGACATGCCTTATTTAACCTTTAAAAATAATTATCTATCTTATAGAATTATAAATATTTATAGCTAATGTAAATTAACATTCTGTATAATTAATAGTACTATCAGCAATTTCAAATTTTCTCTTTAAATGAACCAGAATAAAGATTGGTCTCCAAAAGATTAAATTGGTAAATATATATAATTTACTTAATTACCAACAAATTTGATAAATATGGGTTTTCTAAAGGATATCTCAAAATGGCTCTCGGGTGGAAGGAAACCTGATACCGTTCGTTCTGCTTCAGTCAAATTGAAAGTCTTTAATAAAAGATTATTGCGACAGACAAAAAAATTAGAAATTACCGCGAAACTCGCAAGAGATAAAGCTGTAAACTTACGAAAACAAGGTGATCTCGATGGTTCGAAATTCCACGCAAGAAATTACCTTCAAGTTAAAAAACAGGCGAGAGCGGTAGAGATGTTTCGTACAAATTTAGAAGGGTTACAATTCAAATTAGATCAAGCAAATGCAGTAAAAGATGTTTCTGATATCATGACTGGAATTGCTCAATCTCTAGCAATTTTAAAAAATCAGCTTTCAGTTCCCCAAATTCAGGAAATTATGAGCCAAATCGATATTGATATGGAAGAATTTGCAGTGACTTCTGATATTGCGACAGAAGGTATGAACAGTATAACCATCGATACCGCTGTCTCCGACTCAGATGTTACCGAGGTTTTAGGAGAAATTGATGCTGAAATTCAAGTCGAAATGGGTGCTGCATTACCAAGCGCTGCTTCTGACGAGAAAATTGCGGAATTAGAAAAAGAATTAAATCGTTTAAAATCAGATGAATAAACAATAATCTTTGGTTAAGAAAGCTTTAAGCAAAATTATTAATACACTTCTTTCTATTTTAAAAATATTCTTTTAATAACAAAATTATTCATTTTAGGTGAATTATTTGGACCTTCCAGAGGTAATCACGATCGGAAGTAATACTTTAGATATTCTAATTCAGATTGATGATATCTTACGTTTCGAATTATTAGATAAGGATATAGTTAAAAAATATACCGCAATTGAATATTCTCGCAAATTAAATGTTAAGAATGTAAGATTTGTTCCAGGAGGATCAGGAGCTAATTTAGCAGCAAATTGTTCCATGTTGGGATTAAAAACTGCCTATATCGGAGTAATGGGTAACGATTTTTCTGCTGAAATCTGTTTAACTGATCTAGAAAAACGAGGAGTAGATCTTTCCCAGGTTATTCAAACTGATGAAGATTGCACAGCATTATCAATAATACTTAGGACAGAATGGGGTAAAGATCGAAGTATTCTAGCTTATAAAGGGGCAAATAATCTATTGAAACCATCAGATGTAAAAGCTGAGTTATTTAGCAATATCAAAGCATTCGCTTGGACATCTTTAACCACAGATGAGAGTTGTAAGGCTATTGAAAAAGCTATTAACCTCACAAAAAATAATGGTGGAACAGTATTCGCAGCACCTAGTATGTCAATTGTAAAAAATGCACCAAATTGGGCAAAAATCTTAATATCTAACTCAGATATTGTATCAATGAATCTAGAAGAAGCCCAAGAATTTACGGGAGAAAATAAAAAAACCTTAATGATCAAAACCTTTTTGGACATGGGATTAAAGTTGATTTCTATTACTGATGGTCCAAATGGTTCAATTATATCAGATGGTAAAACCATCATAAATAGTGGAGTTTATAGTACAGGAAAGGAAGTCCAAGATACTACAGGAGCAGGTGATGCGTTTTTAACTGGTATTCTAATCTCTCACGTGAATAATTTTCCTCTCGAAAAGACATCTAAGTATGCTACTGCTATGTCCTATTTAGAATGTAAGGAGATTGGTGTTCGTGAAGGGTTGCCATCCAGTCTTCAAGAATTAGAGGAATTTGTAACCGAACATACCATTAAACAAGTTATATCGGAAATTGTCTAAAGCTAACATTTTGGCATTTATAATCATTAAATTTTAATTTTTTAAATTCCTATCATTATTACCTTATGCGTTGCTAGTATAGTGGTCAGTATGCCAGGTTGCCATTTCTTAATGGATCATTAATAAGCAGACACCTGGCGACCCGGGTTCGATTCCCGGGCGACGCATTTAATAAACTTTTTCTGATGGAAACTAATTACTGAAAACAATCGAATTCTATTTGAAAAAAGAAGAGAAGAATTAATCAAAATTCTAAATTAATATTAAACGTATTACCTAAAACTATATAAAAACTCGTGAAAGAGGTGTTTCACGAAAAAAACTTAAATTAAAAAATCAAAATTTAAAATTATTTTAAATAACCGAATTTTTTTATTTAATAACTAAGACGTCACAACTCGAATGTATTATAACATTTTCTGCAACGGAACCTATTAAAATTTCTCTTAGTTTAGAATGAATTCCTCTATTACCAATGACAACAAGATCAAAATTTTCTTCTTTTATAACTCTTAAGATATACTCATCAGGATCTTCATCTTCAATTAAACGAATTTTAACAGGTATATTTGCCGTTTCAAACATCTCTTTTTTAAGATTTAGTATATTCCAACCTTTATTTTCAATCTCCTCTTTATAGTGATGCATTTTTTCATGCGATAATCCCTTCGCTATAAATACAGGATGCTGAAAATACGCTATACCTGGATACATACTAACAGGAAAGTATGTTTCGTTTGGTGAGGGATTCGATAAGGAAATTTTATCTAAAACGTGTTTAATTGAATGAAAAACTACTACATCACAATCTTTATTTTCGCATATCTCAATAAGTTTTTCAGCACCTTTAGTTGAATGGACTGATCCATCTGTAGCTAGAAGAATTTTTTTATACATTTAAAACCACCTTAAATCTATTTTACTTCAATATAAACCAGATAATTACTTTTATAAAGGCATAACTAACAAATCATAAATTAGAAGTTTATCGTTTTAATATAATAAATTTTTAAATCGATTTTCATCTTTTTTCAATTTAATTTTTAAAAAAACGAATATTGATTTATATTAATAAACAGAAGGACGTATTCAAATGAAAATACTTATAGTTTATGATAGTAAATACGGAAATACTAAAAAAGTAGCAGAATTAATTGGTGAGGGTATACAAAAAGTTGAAGGTAATACTGTATCGGTTGAAAATGTAAAAGAAGTTAACTTAGAACAAGATGAAACCCTTGATCTGATAGTCATAGGTTCTCCTAATCAAATGGGAGCTCATATTAGCTCAGTGAAGAAATTTATCAAGAAACTTGCCAATGCTCCATTAAAAGTGAAAAATTTTGCAGTATTTGATACATATTTGGGGAAGGATTTTGAAAAAGCTACAAGAAAAATGGAAAAACAAATTGCTAAATTTCTTCCAAACATGAAAGAAGTAAGTTCTAGCTTATCTATAAAAGTTGGTGGGATGAAAGGACCCATTGTTGACAACGAAATACCTAAAATTAAAGAATTTAGTGTGAAACTTACGAAATAAATTTTAATATTTTTTTTTTCCCAAAATTTGAGATTAAAAATATCCACGAATGTTTAACATCCCACTTATTTTTGGAATATCTACATTGAAATGGTGTAATGCTATATTTAAGAGAAAATTTAGATAATCTTTATTAATACGCTCATTTTGCTTCTCATTAACGTATTCTATAAGAATTTTTGACGTATAATTTTCTTCTTGGTTATTACTTATATAATTTGCTAGTCGTTTTGAAAATTCGTAAGCTTTCTGAAATTCGTTTCTTAATATTATAAGTCCCGTGGAAAACTCATATTCGGCAAGAAATTTCTTAACAATACTCTTTTCAACACTTAATTTTTTGGATTCAATGATATTATCTTTATCATGGAGAATATCACTCTTTTTAAATACTACGTAATCCTCATATTCATTCATTGATTTGTTATAACTCTCTTCTGAAACGAATATTAAGTCAAAATCAAATAAATCTCGTATAATAAATTTTAAGAATGCCATAAGATGGATATAAAGAAAATGATTCTCTGATAAGATAACAATTTTTTTCCGTGTGAATATAGCTTTAAAAATAAAAATCATCAATTTTTCAGGAATATTCATTTTTATGAGATCGATCTTAATGTCTTCAGGTTCCGTTAAAGCATCACTATTTGTATCTTGTTGCGTTAATATTATTTCAGGAGTTTCAATTTTAAAATCGGCGATAAAACAATCTCTTACAACTAAATTCTTATCAACATAGGCAATGAAAGAGTGTTCACAAATCATACCCGGTTCAATATTAACTGCTAATAAGCCTTTCTTTACACTTTTCGCTGCATCCTCTAAAATTTCAATATTATCCCATTTTGTGCAAATCGGGCAGTGAATTTCGACTTTAGCCATATTAAATTTTAGGAATTTAATTAGAATTATACCAAAGAATGTGAGAAATATTCTTTATCGTAAATCTTTCTTAATTATATATTAAATGAAATAATATCAATATATAAATGTCAACAAATCCGCTTAATAAATTAATTCAAGAAATTTTAATATCTTTGAACTCGACCATATCTCTTCTCGACTAAATTAGCGATAAGAATGCATACAACAGCGCTTAAATTTTCAGCAATTATAAATGAGAAGAGATTATTAAGAAAAATGACACTTATAAAAAACGATACAAAAAAGAATGCACTAAAGACCCCAAATACAATTAAAACTGGCTTAGTAATAGGAAAATTCAGAAATTTATCTAATTTTCCAATATTAATTTTGGATTTTCGAAATTGGCTCCTTAATTTTTCTCTTCTTTCAACTTGAGCAAAACTTTCAAAGATTATGGTGGTTGCGAAAAAAATAGCTATAGTTATTCCAATTGGTATTAAAATAACAACAAAATAATTGCCAATTTCTAAAAAATACTGCCCAATAAAAATAAAGAATAATTGAATTATCCCACACATTCCTAATAATAATAATCCAATTCCAAAATATTCTTTTGTTTTCCAACGTATTCTAATGGGCATAATCGTAAAACTTTTTTATATTTAATGATGGGCCCGGCGCAATTTGAATGCGCGACCTTCCGCACGTCAAGCGGACGTCATACCAGGATATCCCTCAAGATTGGTATGAAATCTTGAGTCTAGACCACGGGCCCGATTTTTATTTTTTTTCTAAATCTATGAAACCTAGTTGTATTAATTAATTGTATTAAAAAATAAATATTTTATTAGTTTACTTTTAATTTAATTCAAGTTTCTTATTTATTGATTAAATGAGGAAAAATGTAGAATGACTGAAGTAAACCAACTTTTTGATTATGTTGATATTACTAATAATGTTGTTGCCATGGTCCCATCCAAACCTATCAGGGAAATGTATGAGGCGGCAGAGAGTGTCACAACTACTTGTATCGCTCTTCCAAATGAATTGATTTTTGTGGACTGTGGATGCTATCCTGAACTTATTAGAAAGTTTAGAGAAGATATGGAGGCAAAATTTGAAAGAAAAACCTCACACTTATTTTTTACTCATACTCACTGGGATCATATTATTGCTATGGAAGTTTTTAAAGATGTAAACATAGTTGCTTTTGAGATGGGTATTCAAGGAGTTGAAATTGTGGTTAAATTGAAAAACAATAAAAGTATTGAAGAAGTTGAGAAATCATTTGTAGTCAAAAGAGAATTAGCGGAGATTATTACTGAAGTCGACATTTTTATGCCAAATATCATTGTAAAAAAAAAGGAATTTAGAATTGATTCCGATGGAAAAGAAGTCATTTTTAGAAGAATTGGGGGCCATAGTCCAGATTCTGCTTATGTATATATTCCATCAGAAAAGGTTTTATGCACGGGAGATAACTTACTCGAATGTTTCGCTCAGATACCTGGAAATCCAGACGAGACTTTAGAGATATTTGATCATTGGGAATCTCTTGATATTGATAAAATCATTCCAGGGCATGGTAAAATACTTGACAGAGAATACATCTCTAAGACCGCGAAATATTTTAGGGATTTAAATTCTACACTTGAAAATCTTTGCGCCCAAGGAATAACTGTAAAACATATAATCTCTCATTCGAGTATACCAGAATATTTCGCTAAATCTCAACCAAATTGGTTGGAATTTTTACCTGGTAGAGGAAATTTAATTAAAAATTATACTCGATCATGGTGTAGATTTATCAAAAAAAAGTTAAGGTCAAGCAAATAAATAATTTATGTAAAAAAATAAATAAAAGTTATGAATTATTTTTTAAGCTTTTTTTCTCTTAAAGCTTTGATCATTGGTAAGTCTTTACCTGAGAGAATTTCTAGCATAGCGCCTCCAGCCGTAGAAATAAAAGAAACACCATCAGCTTCTCCTGCCATTGAGGCGGCAGCACCCATTTCACCACCACCTATGATTGTAAGGGCCTTATTTTTTTTAGTGGCTTCTACCATTGCTTCAACCATCTCATTTGTCGCTTCTCTGAATACTTCCTTTTCGAATATCCCTGGAGGGCCATTAGCAATAATCGTTTTACATTTCATTATGATGTCTTTAAATTTTTTAACTGTTTTTTCACCAATATCTCCTGTAGTAGTGTTATAAGTTCCAGCTTCATCAATTCCAATCGTTTTTCTACTACCATTGTCATCAATAATCAAATCTACAGGGAGTAGGATTTTGTCTTTATATTTTTCATATGTTTCCATAATCATGCTTTTATTTTCTTCTAAGTCATTAGCAATTATTTTATGATTTGGTTCACCCATGTTCTTACCTAAGGCCTCAAAGATTAAGATTGCTGTTAATCCTGAACATAATGCATAATCCAATTTACCATTATCAAAGTTATATTTCATAGCTTTGAATTTATCAATTGCTTTCGCTCCTCCTATTAGCATAGCCATTGGTTTATCTGGAGTTACCATAATTTTCTTTAAAGCATCTAATTCCTTGACAGTAATCGGTCCCGCCATCATTTTTGGCCATCCCACGATAGACGCATGAGCACGATGGGCTGCCCCAAAGGCATCAACAATGACATAATCTACTAATGGGAAAAGTGTTTTTATCATTTCGGTATTTTCCGCTTCGGAAAAATCTTTATATCCTTTCATCTCACCTTCAAATTTTCGAACATTATTAAGAACTAAGACTTCTCCCTTTTTAAGATCCTTAATTGCTTGAATTGCGTCTGCTCCATATATATCTTTTACAAATTTTACTGGACGACCCAGGTATTTTTCGATCTCTTTCGCATGAATATCTAAATCAGTAAAATCATCGCTGCCAGGACGTGATTGATGCGCAAGAATAATTACAGCACTTTTTTTAAAGTATTTATTCAAAGCAGGAACAAGTGCGCGAATTCGAGGAGAATCTCTTATGGTCATGGTTTCCACATCAATGTTTGAGTTTATATCAACCCGCATTAAGACCTTTTTACCTTTTAGATCAACATCTTTAAATGAGGTATAATCAATATCCATAGAACCATCACTTCGTGTTCGGATTTATAATTGAAATTGTAGTAATTTATAATTATTTTGAATGGTTATTATCTTTTTTTAAAATTTAAATTAGAAAAATACAAAATGAATGATGTTTTATTCTTTTTTATTAAAAACCGAGAGCTGACATTTTATGAGTGAGATTAAAGATATTTTGAGAAAATTAATAGATAAAGAGGTGTCCTTAGAAGAAGCAGAAATACTTTTAAGAGCCAATCATGTTGAAGAAGTTGGAGATTTAGCAAAATTGGATATTTTCCGAAAAACTAGGACTGGAACCCCAGAAGTTATTTTTGCGCAAAACAAATCTCCGGAAATGGTGATCGAATTTGCTAAAAGATTTTTAGAACGCAAAAAATTTGCAATTATTTCTCGTTACAGCAAAGATCAGAAGGATCGATTATTAGAATCGTTTGATAACTCAAATAAATATGATCTTGTTATAAATAAACTCGGTAAAATTATTGTATTAAAAGAAAAATTGTACGATTTTCCTAAAAAAAGTGGCATCGTAGGACTCATAACTGCGGGAAGTTCTGATATACCTATTGCAGCAGAAGCCAAAATAATTGCCGAAGCGATGGGTTGTAAAGTCGTAACCTCTTATGACGTAGGTATAGCCGGTATTCATCGGCTTTTTACCCCTTTAAGTGAAATGATTAAACAAGGTGTTCATGTAATAATTGTATGTGCAGGGATGGAAGGAACTTTACCTGGAGTGGTCGCGGCTCTTGTTGATGTTCCTGTTATTGGAGTACCAATCTCAAGTGGATATGGAATGGGAGAAAAAGGGAAAGGAGCATTGATTACAATGTTACAATCATGTTCTCCTGGATTACTTGTAGTTAATATTGATAATGGTTTTGGCGCGGGTGCATCTGCCGCAATAATTGCAAATAAAATCGCTGGTTAGAACTTCTTAATGAATTATTTTGAATTAAAATAAATCTTATTAATTCAGGTTACTCAACCAGAAAACTTTTATAAACATTCTGGATGAATTAATAATCAATCAATCTAATTTTAATAGTTATATTAATCATGGCGCCAACATTAGCTTCTGATGAAGCCTTTTCTAAGCTTCGTTTGCTAAATTCGGAATTTGGATGGTATGTTATCCCATTACTTGTTATAGTATTATATATTTACGGTGTAGAAATTAAGAAAGCAAGAGAAACAGGAAACTGGAGTACAATCTTTGCTGGATTAACTCTCTTAGGACTTGATTTGATTAATGAAATCTGGAATGGACTTGTATTTGCCTTTACTAATTATTCTGCTTTTTGGACAACACCAGGCGCAAGTGCTTATATTATCTTGATTGGCTGGAATATTGAAATAGCATTCATGTTTTCTATTGCGGGGATAGTCTTCACTAAATTTTTACCAGATGATAAAGAAAAAAAAATGCTAGGGCTTCCTAATCGATGGGCTTATGCTATCGGTTTCTCTCTTTTCTCTGTGTTTGTGGAAATACTTTTGAATAGAGGCAATTATTTAATCTGGGAATATCCTTGGTGGAATTGGTATAATCCAATTCTAATCTTCTTAATTGGATATTTTCATTTCTTTGTCGGTGCGTTTTATGTATATGATTTACCAGATAGAAAATCAAAAGTAAAAGTAGTTGGAATTATTTATGCTATTGGTATTGGGTTGCTCTGTATTTTTCTACCGCTAGGTATCGCAGGAATAATTAAGTTTTAATTTTCTTTTTTTTTAAATTGACTATTTATGACTTAAAATTTAAAGATTATAGTCTCGTTTCAATATTTCAAGGTGAGAAATTTAACCTAGATAAGTATTTATATTAAAATTAATATAATAAATATTGAACTTATTTTAATTTAAATAAAAGCTATTAAATCTAAAGAATTGTAGTTGAGACCGCGATGGTCGCATCTATTGAACATCACGAACTTTTTGAGAAATCAAAAAAATTTTTTGAAGAGAAGGATATCGAAAATACAATCGAACACTATGAAAGAGCTTTAGAACGTATTGATCGTTCAAAGTTAACAAATAAGGCTGATTATATTCAGTTTCTACAAGCAATTTTACAGTATTGTCAAGAAAACAATTTGATTGAACAAGAGGCATTAGTTTTAAGAGCCCTAGGAAGAACGTATTCACTTTTTAAGCAGCATGCCGAAAGCATGAAATTTCATTATCAATCGCTTAAAATTCAGAAAAAATTGGGTAAAAAAGTTGAAACTGCTGATGGGTTAGTATTTTTAGCAGAAGATTTAGAAATATCCGGGAATTACGATAAAACCATCAAAACATTTCAAGAAGCATCAGATATTTACAAAGAATTAGGAAAATTAAGGAAGGTAAAGGAGATTACAAAAGAGATAAATAGATTAAAAGAATTTTCTGAAGAAATGGTTGAAGACGAATATATGTTACATAAATTTCATGTAGATAAGTTTTAATTTAGTTCAAAAGTGAAATTTATTAACAAAACCAATTTTTTTTCTATTTTATTATTTTAGAAGCAAAATTAATTTTTTTTCAAGATATTTTGATTTATATATCCCTGGAGAATAAATTGTACTTTTCTCACTGGAATCCCAGAATCTACACTAATTTTCTTTAAATCTTCATATTCTGGCTTAATGTTGATAATTTCTTCATCTGTTAGAGACTTTACAGAAGAAATTTTGAAATTTACCTCATATTTCTTACCATTTATCTCAACAATTCGGATTTCATGAGATCTATCAATACAAACCCTTTCCATGGTATAATATCTAACCCCTAATGTCCCTAATTCATGTATGATCTTTTCAATTATGGTAAATCTATTTTTTAGATGGCAGAGAACTTTTATAACATTACTAGGTCTGTTTTTTTTAGTAACACTTGGAATCAGTTGCACATCCAGAATATCTTCATTTTGTAATTCATTAATAAAATTTCCAAGTATTTCTCCTGAAACATCATCTATATCAGTTTCAAGTACCGAAATTTCTTCAACATATTTCTGTAATGGATGGAGTGATTCTATCTTTTTAGTAATTAAAGGTTTACCATAAAATAGTCGAAGGATATTAAGAAACTTATCAAATGATTTTTGACCTGTGCTGTAAATTGCCTTTTCAATATTCATTTCAGGTTGAAAATTTATCACTTCAGGATTTAAATTTACCAATAGGGCTGCCCCCGTCGGAGTGACTAACTCAGAATCAATAGGTCCTCCATATGTTATTAGGTTTGATTTTTCCAAAATTTTTATGGTCGCTGGAGTGGGAACCGTTAATAAACCATGAAATGTTTCTACTTTCCCACCACCTAAAGGAACCTTGCTGCAATAAAATTTAAAATCATCACTAAATGCGTGAATCTTATCTAATATAATTGTAACACCTAAAATATCTATTAAAGTATCAACAGAACTAAGTTCATGGAGATGAATATTCTCTGCTAATTTATCATGGACATCAATTTCAGCTTGAATCAATGCATTTAGAACTTTAAGGGCATAATTCCTTGCTGAATCTGAAAATTGTTTTTTACTCAAGTACTTATTTAAAGAGTTTTGAAGTGTTTTGGCAGATCTATGATTTTTAGTTTCATTAAGGGCAATTTCCAACTGATTTGTCGTTATTCCTGATCTGGGGAGTTGGTTCAATTTTATATTAAGCTTCGTTACACCAGATAAAAAATCCTTAAGCTCTTTTAGTTGCTCTAAGATTTCATCTGGATTTGATACTAATCCTAAAAGAGAGGCCAATAACATGTCTCCGGAAATTCCAGAATTATTCAAATCTAAGTATATTATACTCATTTTATTATTCATCTAATATTTAGAATCATTAATTGAAGTGAAGCTAAAATTATAACTATATATATTAAAAAATTAAAGTTACTTCATTTACATTATAAAAAAATTCAACCCAACTTCAATAAACAAAACGTTGGTTTAAATGTTTTGTCCTCAATGTGGATCCAATATATCAGATGAAGCAGATTTCTGTCCTAACTGTGGGGAAGAACTAACACAAGTAAAGGATCTTCTCGAGGAACCGGCTATTGTAAGTGAACCATCTGAGCCTAAACCAGACTTAGAACTGCTTCTTGAAGGGGATGATGAAGTTATTTACTTTACTCCTAATAAAGTCAAAAAATTTTTTCTAAATGTGAAAAACAATAGTGAATATCCTATAGTTAATATAATAGTTAAAATTACTGGACCTCCCTCAGTTGATTTATTAACAAATTTAGTAAATATTAACTCTTTAGAATCGAAGAGTACAAATAGCGTACCTATTACAATATTACCCAAGGAATCAGGTGTCTTTACCATAATTGCAAAATTACAGTCCGCTCTAGACCATTATATTACATTACCTATTACTATTCGAACTGAAGATCACTTTTCTCTTATTCAGAGTGGAAAAATCCCATCACCACATACAAGAAAACCCCGTACTGCTGTAACGTCAGAGGGCGTAGACCAAGGAATCGTAATTCTTGTTATATGTGCGATCATAGGGATAATATGTATGATTGCAGGAGTTGGAGTATTTCTCTCAGGAGGCTTCTCAGGAGGACTTCCCATAGGAATCTCACTCCTTGTGATTGGTTTTGTATGCTTAGGAATTGGGACAAAAGGAAAATGTTGTGCAGCACCTTTTTACTGTGCATGTGACGATTGCGACTGTTAGCAAATACTTTAATAAATAATTAATTACTTTGAGCAGATTATGTCAAATAAAAAAAAAGCGTTTCATAATGATGAACGAATAATAATCCCTTGGTTAGCTCATCACAATCCTGATCGAGAAGATTTTAATGATCATGTTTTTTATATCTTTGATCACGCAATTTGTATAGGATGTTCGGCTTTCATCATAGGAGTTACTGTTGCGTTAATATTAGGAAACATATTTTACTTGTATATTGCAAGTTATTTCAATTTCTTAATTGTTTTCTTTTTCTTCCTAATCTGCTGGGTCCCATCTGTTCTCCAATATTCAATTCAGATTCTAAGAAAAAGGCCATTTACAAATCGAGCACTTAAATTTGTTATTCGATTCCTCTATCCTTTCGGTAGTATTATATTGATCTTCAAATCTCCACTTTTAGGTTTTGGCTTAGCAATTCCTGCAGGATATTTTATACTTTATATTCGAAAACTTAAAATTAAAGCTTTAGAATCTTAATTATTCTTTATTATCCAGTCATTAACACAACCAGTTAATGATTCACCATCAATTACTGCTGTAACTACTGTACCGGGACGCCATCGGCTATAGATAGGGACTAAATAGAAATATATTGTGTTGATTTTACCCTTTAATATCGTGGAATCTTCTAACTCTATTCTAATGTTTCTTTTAACTCCTGGTGGTTCAATCTGAATATTTTGAATTTTTTTCTTTTTAGATAAATATACTGCAAACCCTGCATCGTTTGGCTCTGTCGAACTACCAATTAGAGAAAGATTTTCGCCACGAAGAGTTATATAAGTGAATGGTGTTTTCCATCTCGGTGCTTTTTGATATTGCTCATGCCAATGTCCAAATCCTTCAAAAGAAATATCTGTTTTCTCTATAATAAGAACTGTTTTTGCATGATTAATCCACTCTGTACGGTATTTATTCATTCTCCACGGCTTTAATTTTGGAGTAAGTTCTGTTTTAAGTTGGATTTTAATATTTCCATCCTCTTGAGGGACTTTAGATCCTTTATGTAGTTTAAGTTCAATTGACACTAATGCACCATGTGGAGAATCACGAGGACCAGAGCGCTTAAATATAGCCTTTTCCTGCCTCATATGGGCATATTCAAGGTCTTGACCCTCAACATCGCTAATTTTATTGTGACAATGGAGGTAATTATTATTATAACCATAAATTCCTTCAGGAACAAAAAAAAAGACCCAAAGCCATGATGTAGATTGTTCAGGGTACCTACATAATCTCGTCATTATTGCCCTTTTTCCATCAGAACTCACACAATCAGCATAAACAGATTCACTCCATATTCGTTTATTAGCCAGCAAATCTATTCCAGTTTTTTCAGAATGATTCATTTTATAATAACAGTAAAAAACTCCAACGGTAAGTGATAATAATTTTATAAGTAGATTATCTATTTAATAATATTAAGAATTAATAAAAAAAATCTAATTATTCAATTTTAAGGCAAGATTATGAGTGAACTTCAAACTTTGAAGTGTTATATGAATCAACTGCCAGCAACTCTATTGAAATTGCTGAGGGTTGAACCACCTTCTGGTGTTATTCCAGATCCAGTGCAACAAATCTTAGACTTATATAAGGGCATTGAACGTATAAGTGTGAATCTTATAGATAATTTCGGCTTGTTCGAGATAAGTTATATGAAGCCCCCGTTCATGATTACAAATTCGGAAGTTATGCTATTACTTAGTACAAGAAATCCTTATACATTAGGCGTACTCCATCAACTTATTTATGGAGGTTTTGAAAAGGAACCAAATGGATTTCATCTTATGCGATATCTAAATAAAAATGATAGAACTACATGTTTTATCGGGAGAAAAAAAGATACAGACCGCTATGATGGAGGTACAAAATCCATTCCTAAAGATTCTGATATGAGTACTTGGGTTCAGAGTGCTCAAGTTATTAACACGCATGATCTTTCATGGATGCATTATTTAGATTTTGAGAATTTACATAAGCAACAACAGCAGTTAAGGCAAAGAACGCCAGAGGACCTAATAGAAAAATTAATAAATAGGACCGATAAATGGATCCTAAGTAATTACAAACAACTTAGGAAAAATTCCTTGATGATAATAATTGGGGACCATGGAAGGAGCAAACTTGATTTAGAATATTCTGGTAAAATAGCGCAATGGCGAGAAGCAAGCGTTCCCATAGCAATTTTCATTAGAAAATCATAGTATTGTTTAATAAATAATTAACGAATTTTCTTCTTAAAATGGAGGAATATAAACGATTTACAGTCTCTCTTCCTGAAAAATTATATGAGCAGTTCGAATTTTTTAGAAGTAAGCTAGGAATCTCACGGTCAGATGCAATTAGAAAAGCTATGCATAATTTAATGCTTAGTGAAGAAAATGTTGAGCTTAGCACTGGTGATGTGGTTGGTTGTATTACTACTATTATGACCCATGAACACCCGGATATAAAACATGAGCATCATACTCACGATCCTTTTCATTCAGCTGATCATGATCATGATTACACTTCAGGCTCAATGTATGCAAGTGTTCATCAGACTGATGAATTATTAAAAACAGACATTCAACACCACTTTTACGACATAATCATCTCAACCATGCACGTTCACTTAGAATATGAGAAATGTTTAGAGATTATCGCTGTCTCAGGACCATATTCTCGAGTTAAAAAACTTAAGGATGATTTACAGAAATTAAAAAGCACTATTTCTATTGGTTTTTTTATAATTGATAAGAAATCGGATCTAAAGACAAAAAAGGAGAAAAAATAAGAATAATAGATTCCAAACCTCTAAGAAAGAGTCCAAGGTATAAGGCGATTTGGGAAGGAATTTTTATTCTTAATTTATTTTAGGTTGTGTGTGTTTAATGTTAATCTAATTATGATAGAGTTGAGATTTAAATCAAAATGCAGTACTAGTTTAGTAATTTCCAAATAAAATAATAATTAAAAAAATATTCAAGCTTCTGGTAACAAAATAACAAAAGAATCTCCTTCAACCCATATCTTTCCATTGTAATTAGCTAAGATTTGTTCGACTAAAAGAAATCCCAAAATTATATCTTTAATCTTACTATCCTTCTCTCTCTCTTCCTTGAATATCATCTCTTTTCCAATATTTCGGATCTCTTTTTGATAATCAATGAATTTTATCTTAATATAGTTTACATCATCCAATTGACTCCTAAAAATAACAATTTTGATCTCAATAGTTGGATTTTTATTATATCTAATTGAACTAATGATGATATTGACAAAAACATCTATAAGAAATTTATCAGCCTTTACATAAAGTTCCTTAGCTGCCTGTTCGACAAGTATATTAATTTTTTTAGTAGAATAATTATTAGCAATAGTTTCTTTAACATTACTAATGACTTCATTTAAATTGACTGGTTCAACTATAATATTAGCTTCATTAATCAGTGTTAATTTGTGTATTATATCTATCAAAAGCTGACCGTTTACGCATTGTTCTTTAATTTCTTCTAACATTTGGTTTTTATTTTGTAATAGAAATTGTTTATTGTGTGTAGCGTATTCGGTTAATAAGAGCTGAACGTTTTTTATTATAGAATCAATATCATTTACAAATAGCTCTTTATAAAAATACTCTCTATCAAATTCTTGGTGGATAATTTCTTCACTTTTTCGTAATTTTTCTTCTGCTAGTTTACGTAGCATTACATTTTTAAGAATGCCAGAAATTATACTTAGTAATTCCAAATTTTGCTCCATCCAATCGTCTTTTGGTGTTATATTATCGAAACACACGATTCCCTCTAAGATTTTATTTATTTTTATGGAAAATATCAAGAAGTTCTTAACTTTCTGGGTTGTAAGAAAACTCTTTAGGTTTATTGCCTCTGTTGGGAGTGTATCTATATTTTTAATGAAAAGATAATCAGATTCTGTTAGTTCCTTAATTAACCATGGAAAGCTGTTAATAGATATATTTTCAGGCAATTTTTCTTGGGAATAAATTAACTTACCATACCACACATAATTGCTTTCTGTGAAATAATAATCTTCATTAAAGATATAAATATATGCTCGTGCTGCGTTAATGAATTCTCCTACTTCTCTAAGTGACTCAAGTATTGCTTGATTAAAATCTTGTATACCTACAAATCTCGAAACAATTTCTGTAATAATGGTTTTTAATCTAGAAATTTTCTTTAATTCTTGTTCAATTTTTTTCTCTTCAGTTATATCTTGACATATTATTTGATAAAAGGTTTCATCACCAACATCAACAAGAGAGGATTGCATACTTACCCAGATGAGGTTGCCATTTTTATGGTAAAGTTGAACTTCTAGGGGAGGTAAAATCTTATCTTTTTCTCTTTTTTTCAGGCTGTTAAGAACAGCTACCAAATAATCTTGATGTATGATTGAAAGATCTACGAATTTTCTTCCCATTAGTTCCTCTCTTGTATATCCCAAAGTATTTTCCAAAGCAAGATTAAAATCAGTTAAAGTTCCTTCTGGACCAATTAAAAGAATAGAAAATGGTGAATCTTTGAAAAGGTGACGGTATTTTATTTCAGAATGTTTCAATTTTATTTCTGCTTCTATTCTCTTACTAATATCTCGGATGATGTATTGCACAAAGATTTGACCACCGATTTGAACTTCGTTGACATTAATTTCAACGGGAATTAAATTACCTGCATTATCAATAACCTCTAATCTTAACGGAAAGGGATAATTAAGTTGTTCAAACACTTCCTTATTGAAATCTATGTTAATTATACCACTAAATATCTGACTTGAATGTAATCCAATAAAATCTTCAAACGGTCGTTGAAATAAGTTTTCCGCTTCTTTATTGACGTCCATTATTATCCCCGATTTTCTATCGATTATGATTATAGCATCTCGAGCAGCCTTAAATAATGCCTCATAGCGTAATTCCGCTATTTTAAGTGCTTCAATAGAAGGCTGATATAAAGCAATTTGATTATTTATTTCACTATGAATATCTTCAAGAAGACCTATTACTTGATTTTTATTTGAATAATTCTTTTTAATATTTTCAAATCGCCTAAGAATGAAAGAACTAAATTGATTAATGATATTTTTTGGAATTTTCTCATTATAATAAATTATTAAAAATAATGGTAATCTACCACCCCTAATATTCTCATCACTAATGTAATCAAAATATATTGCTGCATTAGAATTTAAGTGTGGAAATGGAAGAATTACAGAGGTAGGCTTGATTTGTTCTCCTCCAAAAATAAATTGCGATATTGAAAAACTTTTCACAGCTATTAATTCAGGATTCTCAAATGCATCTTTTGGGTAAATGGCTTCTATTTTAATACCTAAATTTTCATCCCAGCGACAAAAAACAATCCCAACTTCTCTTCTTGGGATGTATCTTTCAACTCTCTCAGCGATTTTAAGTGAAAGCCAATTAAACGCTTCATCAATATTTATGTTTTTAAGCCCACTTGTCAAATATGTTTTCATTGGTCTTTTTCCCAGATTCTTAACTCCGATAGACTTTTCTAACTCTTTTAGATCTGGGTGTTTATATTCAATTTTGTTAAAAAGGATAAGAAGCGGTAATTCACTCAACTCTGGTTTCCCCGCAATTTCATGCAATAATTCGCGTGCATATGGAAATCTTATTTTATCGTTGGCATCTAGCACAAAAACTAATCCATCTTGGTTTTTTAGATAAGGCTTCCATATCTCTTTAGCTTTATATTTTCCAGGTATATCATAAGTTAGCATAGATACATTATTAACCAATATCTTAGATATATCTACATTGATAGTTGGAAAGGTTGTTTTTGATACTGACTTTCTTCTTGTCTTAATAATTGTCGTTTTCCCTGCATTGGAAAGCCCGAAAATTAAAATCCTTGCCTCTTTTTGTTCAAATATGACTTCTTCTTCTGGAAAAGAAACATAAAAAACTTTTAGTAATCTCTTTACTTCATTTAGTTTGGTAGCATCTCCTTTATCGATCTTAGAGTCCACATAAAATGCTTTAAATACATCCTCAATCTTTTTGAATTCTTCAACTAATGCCTCTAAAAACTCTTCCGCTAAAGTCGAATTAATTTTTGATTTGCCATCAACCACCAGAGAGATTAGTAGGCGCTCCTTTTCGGTTTTAGAAAATGCGCTAGGAATATCAAAGCTTAGATTAGCGGTTTTGAAAGTTCCAAAAGTATGTTTGAAGAAACCATTCTCATAGATATCTATCAATAAAGGAACTTGATTGATATCTTCTCTTTGAATATTTTCAGGCATTTTAAAAAAAATATAGGGAGGAAAATATGGATTTCGATGACTTAATATTAAAATTTTCAATTATAAACAACCTCTACACCTAATTTTAAGGTATAAAAATTTCCTATAGTTTACTAATAAAAATTCGAGTAGAAAAATGCATTCAAATTAATTTTTTTAAAATATAAATATATTAACTTGAAAAATTAAAAAATAGGTCCAATTGTGATATATATCGTCCCAAAATTCATTCTCCATTCTTTTAAAACCAAGAGAAAAAAGAAAAAAAAGAATTTAGTTATATCCAAACATATTGCTCTTTTGTAAAGAGGAGAATGCCCAGGTTAGCTTATAGGTCTTTCTCCTGAACAGTTTTTCGATTATTTGCTTTTGCACGTGCGATAGCTTTGTCCAGTACTTCAATAATCGCATTGTTAAGAGCTGGACCATCAATTAAGTCTCCACTTGTATTACATCCTTTGCCCTTAATATATTCTCGAACTTTGCTTTTTACAAAAAGAGCCTCTACAGCACCTTTTTTAGCCATTTTTATTATTCCTCCTATAATGATTTAAAAATGATTTAAATTAGATTTTAACTTAAATATTATTCTGTCTTTCTTATTTTTAAACTTTAAGGTTGAATTATCTTAAACGATGAATAAAAACCTTCTAGTTGCAAATCTTGACAATTTGAATATATTGAAAATTTTTGTTCAAATTAATGAATACTCAAAGGATCATAACGAATTTCCCAAATACAAATAATAGATGCCCCAATTAATCATTCAAAATCAATTATTTAACTAAAATCCTTTTCCTAAAGGAGATGCAAGGACTTCCATTTTTTAATAAATTTAAAATCTTATCTACAATAAGAAACGATTAGAAAAATAAATAAAAAAAGTTTCAAATGTGTAGAAAGCCTTGAGTAATACAATATTTTCAAGAGCACCGGTTCGAATTTGCGATATTGGAGGCTGGACAGATACATGGTTTTGTCCTGATGGTGCTGTTTTTAATATTTGTGTTGATCTTTATAGTAATATTAGAATTGTTCCAATAAATAATAAGAAAATTACTATAGTATCTGAAAACCTTAATTTAAAGGCTATAATTAATGATTTGAATAATATACAATATGATGGCAATCTTGATTTAATAAAATCGGCTGTAAAGAGATTAGGGATTCAGAGAGGATTGGATATTTATGTTAGAACTAAAGCACCCCCTGGATGTGGAACTGGTACAAGTGCAAGTGTAGCTGTTGCTTTAATAGCTGCTTTGGCGAAACTCTCAGAAATTGAAATGAAACCTGGAGAAATCGCTAAATTAGCTCATCAACTTGAAGTAGAGGAATTAGGATTAGAAAGTGGTGTTCAAGATCAGTATGCTGTCGCATTAGGGGGTATTAATTTTATGGAGTTTACGTATCCCTCTGTTGAACTATTATCTATCCCATTAAAAGAGGAAAAAATATTTGAATTAGAGCGACAACTAATATTAGTTTATCTAGGTTCACGAAGCTCAAGTGAAATGCATAAAGTTGTAATTGAAAATTACAAAAAAGGTGACGAGAGAACTCTTAAATCTTTTGAAATAATTAAAGATTGCGCTCGCCAGATGAGAAATGTCATTCAAACCACAGAATTAACATCTATGGGAGAACTAATGAATAAAAATTGGAAGGCTCAAAAAGATTTACATTCTTCAATGACTAATCCTATTATCGATCGAGCTGAAAACATCTCAATGAATAATGGTGCCATAGGATTTAAGTTAAATGGTGCTGGAGGGGGTGGCTCAGCTACAATTTTAGCGGGAATCGGAAAAGAGAATACATTAAAAAAAAAATTGGCTGAAGCTGGTTACCAGATTCTTTCTGCTAAAATAGATTTGAAGGGTGTTCAAACGTGGGGATGACAATATAATGTTTATTTCTGCTGTTATTTAATGTCTTATCTAAAAGTATGTGCTTTTTATAGTTCTTATCTAAGAAATTTATATGATCATACAAGATCATGCATCTTTCCCTGCTAAAACAGAAGAACAGACTAATATCTCATTAATCCATAATTTATTTGTGTTTAATAAGTCTGGAGTGTGTTTTTATGGGAGGAATTTTACAGACTATATCGATGTTGAAAAAAATTTGATTTCCCCCTTTATCACAGCTCTTATGATGTTTGCCAAAGAAATGATTGGAAAACCTTTCAAGACAATTGAAATGGAGGATATAAAAATTGTAATTTTCGAAAAAAATTCAATTTATTACAGTGTGCTGTGCGATACATTTGAAAATTTGACTTTCTTAGATGGAATAATTTCCCAAATAAATGAAAAACTTACTAAATATCTAATTAAGAACAGGATAAATATTAATGCCGAGATCATTTATGATAATGAATTGAATGAGACAATCGAAGAGGTAATACTCAAAGCTCTAAGACCAAAGTTTGATTCTAAACAAGAGAAACATGCCGTAAAATTGTTAAAAGAAGTTAAAACTTATGATGATATAGAAGGAATTATACTTTTGACGGATAGGGGAAAAGTCTTATACTCCTCTTTTGGTAAAGTGGATTTAACAAGATTTTTGAAAGAAGTCGAATTTCGAGTAAAGATTTTTGAAAATTCGATTCTAAAATTATTCTATACTCTTGAAGATAAGTTTGTATTTTCAGAGTATCTACTGAATACCTACTTCATTATATTAGTTTTCAATTCCAATGTAAGATTTGGCTTAGCAGAGCATTACCTTACTCAAATTGTGAATAAAACTAAAAAGGTATTATTAGAATAGATCTAAGTTTTTAAATTTTCAAACCTTTTAACTAGTAGCGACCTCTAAACAAAATATTTTATATTTATGATTTATAAAAACGAAATTAAAAAATCTCTCTAAATAAATCTAAAATATAATTTTCATGTGAAGAAATTATGACAAAATCAGAAGAAAATTTAAAAGCTGCCTTTGCAGGAGAATCACAGGCTAATCGCAAATATTTGGCCTTTGCAGAGAAAGCAAATAAAGAAGGATTTCCTCAAATAGCTAAAATTTTTAGAGCAGCAGCAGAGGCAGAAACAGTTCATGCTCATAATCATTTACGGGAACTTGGTGGTATAAAATCTACTGAAGAAAATGTCCAAGCTGCAATAGAAGGAGAACATTATGAATTTACTAAAATGTATCCAGAATTTCTAGAAGACGCGAAGGATGAAGGTAATAAAGGTGCTGAACGTTCCTTTAACTATGCGAACGAAGTTGAACAAGTTCATCATAAGTTGTATACAAAGGCCCTTGAAGCGGTTAAAAGTGGCAAGGATATGGAGAAACAAGACGTTTTTATATGCCCAGTTTGTGGTTATACTGTAGAAGGAGACCCACCAGACAAATGTCCTGTTTGTGGAGCATTGAAAAAAGTATTCCGAGAAATTAAATGATACTTTTCCTTTTTTTTTTTATTTTATAAAAATTTTATATTCATTTTTTAATAATTCCAAGGAGAGTAGCATTCTTTTATTTTAAATAAATAATTATCGATGAAAAAATTTGTTTGCTCTTCTGCTTTTCTTATTCCACTATAATTAGCACCATTATAATAGTAATATAAAAGAAACTCTGAGATCTCTTTATCCCCCAGAGAAATAATGGTTTGAATTCTAGCATCCGTGATTAATTTCTTGAAATTCTTAAATCTCAATTTAACTGATTTTAGTCCTTTTAGTTCTCTTTCTATTAACTTATACTTAGTTACTAAATCATTGAAATTATCTGTTATATAATAAGTAACTTCTTTTTCATACGGTGTATTTAACTTAGGGACAAAAGGATTTACGTTTACTCTTAGCGAATCTTTTTCAAAACCCATTTGATCAATAATCTTTATTAAACCAATTATATCCTGTATATCCTTTTCATTCTCGTTAGGCAACCCGATTAAAAAGTAAAATTTTACATTTCTTATCTTAGAATTCCTTATTTGTTGAAGAATTGATATAATCTTGTCGTTTGACATAAATTTTCCCAATGAATATCTGAGCTTATCTGATCCCGCTTCTGGGGCAATAGTAATAGTTTTTACATTAGATGCTTCAAGGATATTAATTACATCTTCATTAATATGCTCAACTCGAATAGAAGGTATTGTTAATCTTTTTCCCCTTTTAATTATATATTCACATATTTCTTTAAAATCAGGATGAACAGAGATACAAGAGCCTATTAAACTAAAAACCTCAAAATTTGAGTACTTAATTCCATTATTAACAGCTGTAATTATATTATCATAGGACCTATTTCTGAAAGGAGAATTATGAAAGGAAGAAATACAAAACTTACATTGATATGGGCAACCTCGATTTATTTCAAGAAAAAAATTCTTTTGGAATATTGATTTCACTCGATCTGAGCGTGATAATAACTGTCGAACAGGTATAGGGGAATCATCAAGATTCTTAAGAACAGCTCTATCTACTTTATTATTAAGAGAGGGTACAAAAATTCCTTTAATTTCTGTTGCTTTTTCGAGTAAATCTTGAAATTGCATCATGCCTTTTTTGAATTCTTGAAATTTTTTAAAGAATAATAATAAATTAGATTCAGCATCCCCAATAAAAAGAAAGTCAAATATATTACTTAGAAGAAATGGATTAGAGGTAACTACAGGACCACCCCCAATTATTATAGGATATGTTATTTTGTTTTGAGAATGTCGTTCTTGACGGTTAAGAGGGATATTTGCTTTTTCCAATATCCATAGAATATTCTTAAAATCATTTTCAAAATGATAAGAAAAACCCAAAATGTCGAATTCTTTGGGCAATACCTTATTTTCATGGGAGCGTAATAAATTTTCTGTTGAATAATCCTTAGATGCGGGATATTTAATCCTAATATCAGGGAGAAAAATTCTTTCACACGCGATATTATTTATGGAATTGATTAAGAAATAAAGAAATCTAATAGAGTAAGAGGACATCCCAATATCGTATACATTAGGGTATATTAAGCCAAAAGAAATATCAATTGTTCGCCAATCTTTAACAATAATGTTTTCAGAAAGCATATACTATTTACTTTCAATCTAGGGTTAATTTTTAATTCTTTTAATTTCTTCAACAATTAACGGAAGAATTATTCCCGTTTTGTTATTAATAACTATTTCGGCTTTATCATCTAAATACGTAGGTTGATCATTTATTATTATTATTTTACCTCCTCCATTCAGAGTATATATGGGTAAATCGCAAATAGGTGCTACAGTTAAAGATGAACCCGCTATTAACAGAACTTCAGCTTTTTTAGCTAAATCTATTGACATGTATTTCTCAAAATTTGGCAGATTCTCGCCAAATAAGACCACCGAAGGTCTTAAAGGTCCAGTGCAATAGTCACATTGAGGGGTTCCCTTCTTTTTTTTTAGTTTATTCAGAATTTGTTCTTTAGTATAACTTGCACGACAACCTAGGCAATAAAATCGATTAATATTCCCATGTACTTCATAAACGATTACAGCACCTGCTTGTTGATGGAGCTCATCAATATTTTGAGTTATAATTGCCTTGATTAGTTTCATGTTTTCAAGTTCTGCTAGTGCATAGTGGCCAGGATTTGGCTTAGCCTCAAACAGAGCTGGAGCTATTTCCTCTGCCATTTTCCAAAATTTTGAGGGGTCTTTTAGAAAAGATTGAATGTTGCCATAAATTTCCACTTTATATTTCTCCCAAATACCATCTCTTCCTCTAAAATCCGGGATCCCCGATTCTGTAGATATCCCCGCTCCTGTCAACACGACGGTGTCTTTAGAATTTAGGAGAATCTTAGCCGCTTTTTTTATGTTTTCTCTCTCTAATGGTGTTAGTGATTCCATCTGAAATAGTATTATCATTAGTGTTAATCGTTAATTTTTTAAGAGTTATATTGCAAATAAATTTATACATATGATTTAGAGGTTAATGGATTCCAAATTTTGGCAAAAAGGCTATTTTAAAAACAATTAAATGGTTTGAACATTTTTACCTTATTAGACTTAAACAATTACCATTTTAATTTCTTAAAGTTTTTTCTATGATTACAGGCTTTACAATTATTCTGGAAGATGATGTTCTTTATTGCTCAGATCAGAATAAATACAATCTATTTGAAATTGTACTCTTCGTAGAAAAACTTATTAGCAGTATAAATCCTAGATATACGTGGCGTCTTAGACAAATTTGCTTAAAGGCTCAAAAAAAAGGAAGAGAAACAATAGTGCTAAAGCATGTTATAACCAAAAAGCAGCAAAATTTATTCTTTTGCATTATTGGTAAATTTGATGTGAATTCTAATGAAACTTTTAAAATTGTGAATGAGTTCAGCAAGCAAGTTAAAATTCAGTACCGAAATTTATCTGAATTAAAATACGCGGCTGAGGATCCAACTTTTACAAAAGTAATGGATCTAATTATTTCCTATTTAAGGGATAAATATTTGGAACCATTAGAAGAAGAAATAATATTTGATGAAAAAGGAAATAATGTTAAAAATGTGATTATCTATGCAGGAATTTCCTCCCAAGGACTCCCTATTATTTCTGAGCTTTGCGATCCAGATCTTTTGATGAATATCACTAGTGAGAAATCCCTTGAAAACATAGAACTCTTTAGTTCCGATCTTTCAGCAAAATTGGAAACAATTGCAATGAATACACAAATTCGAGGAAAGACTAAAATTAAAGAAATTCTAATTAGCGACATAGAAAATACTTCAAAAAAAATGGCTATTCTGTTTGGTAACATCAATGGATATTCATTAGACTTTATCGCCTCTGGAGTTTTCTACAAAATAAAAAACATCTTCAAACAATTTAAATCCAGAATGTCTAAAGATGAGATTTTTGATAAAGAATTTGCAGGGGATTTAAAGCCATTTAAACATTTAAAACAATCTTTAAACCAGATAATTAAAGAATTTGACCATAGTAATTAGCCAATATTAGACTATTCCCTAGTTGGTTGAGACAACTTTTTCACATTTATACGTTCAGTTCGTCTAATCTCTGATTTTCTTGAACGTTTTACATCAATTTCAACTATTTCAAATTCATTATTTGGGATTTCCTTATCTTCCCCTCCTGGGGGTATCGATAAAAGCTTACTTTTTACTATGGTGCAACTTGATAATGGATAAATTGTTTTAGCAACTCTCTGGATCTGATTTTGGAATTCCGCAAAAATTATTCCAGCAATAAATTTCTCGTGATTTAAGGAGCGAGCAAATTCTTGGAGGATCTCTCTCATGATTTTACGAATTAAAACAATTTGAGAATTTCTAGCTCTCTTCAAAGTAGTACAAATAGTAGTAAGTCGAAAAATATACCCATCTTTAGTAGTTAAATTTAAAATAGTTTGTATTTTAGAACTTCCTCGGCCAATTAAAGATCTTATATAATCATTTGTATATTGATGTCCTACAAACACAGTATTACATTTTTTCGATTCTTCGTTAACATCCACAACTCGAAATTTTAGTTTTAAACTAATATCATTATACTTGTTAGTGAAATCAAATAATAATGTTTCAAGTGTTCTCCCCATCACATTGTTCTCTATACCTGTTATTTCACCAATAGGTTTAAAATCAAATATTTTCGGAGTGATTACCTCATACCAGTTCTTATCCTTGAAAGAAACTTTTTTTACTTTTAACTTCTTTTTTCTTACACTCACTTTATTTCCTCTCTTATCTCGCTACTAAAGTTCTAATAGAATCTGGAGAATATTTGAAATCTTGGGCTAGTTTCCCTTTTTTCTTATAATATTTGATTAATCGATAGATTTTCGATTCTGTTCGATTAAGACCTTTTTTTGCTTCTAAATCCTTATGATTTGATTCAAGATGCTTTCGAATATTTAAGGCTTTTCTTACTAAACTAGTAAGATCCTCTGGAAGGGGAGGTTTAATATCATTCTCTTCAAGGATTTGGCTAACTTTTTTACCTGCTACGATTTTTACTAGGGGAACTCCTTGGGAATCCCTCATAATAGTACCGATCATCGATTTTGAATGTCCTCTCCTTGCTAACTTCACCACTTCATTCTCGACCTCATCAGGTGATAATTCAACCCACACTGGCTTTTCAAGGCGTGCAGGACGTGTACTAGATGCTTTTCCTTTCTTACGAGAATGCATACGAGCCATTATTCGTTCATCTGTTTTATTGCTTTAGTGAATTGTAAAATATTAGTATACAATTAATAAAGAAATATACAAAATAAAGTTTTTCATAACGCCTTGGAATTTTACTATTCAAAATCATATGAGAATAAAAGTTTTAGGTAATTATGCTAATTATGAACAAGGAATATAATACAATTTATTTTGTCACAGGAAATACTCATAAGTTTAATGAAGGTTTAGAATTTTTTACAAATGCTAATGTATCACTTAAGTTAAGACAAAAAGATATTGAAACCGTCGAAATTCAAGCAAAAACTCTTAAAGATGTAGCCTTATTTAAACTAAATAGCGTAAAACCAAAAATCGAAAGTTCTTTTTTTATAGAAGATGCTGGCTTTTTTGTAGATCTCCCGCTGAAGGGATTTCCGGGAGTATATTCCTCATATGTATTGAACACCATTGGTAATGAAGGAATACTGAGGTTAATTGATGATTTTGAAAATACTAAAGCGCATTTCTCTGCAATTATTTCACTATATTTTAAACCCTTAGACACTATTAAATTATTTGAAGGTATTGTTTCAGGAAGAGTTTCAAAAGAAATAAAAGGCAAGAGGGGTTTTGGTTTTGATCCTATTTTTATTCCCGACTCAATTCCAGACAATACTTTTGCTGAGCTTTCTGTTCATCAAAAGAACCAAATTTCCCATAGGGGTCAAGCAATGGGAAAACTTATCAAATTCTTGAAAGAACATTAAAAAGTTTCACGAAACGTATCCATTATCGTTTGACGGCTTAATTTTATTAAAATCAGATAAGTCCCCAAAAATCCCACCGAAACTGAAATAACAAAAACTCGAATTAGAGTATTGGTAGGAATTTTGAAGATAATTGGCATCTCAGTCATTAAACTCATGTTTGTCTGAAGAAAATATGAACTAAAAGTTCCTATAATTACTCCCATAATCCCGGATGAAAGTAATATTATCATACTTTCAATTAAAAACATATTACGAACATTCCGTATTTTTAAACCTATCGAACGTAGAATACCAATTTCAAATTTTCTTTCTAACATGATCGCATACATGCTACTTACTAATCCAAAAATACTTATCATGATGGTGAACGATAGAATAAGTTCCATCAAAAAGCTTTGTCGATTAGACATCTCTTTGAGAAAACTTATTTTTGTGATAGCATCATCAACAAGAAAGTCTTTCTCTTGATACATTAATCTAATGTCTGCCTTAGTTTCTTTAATAATTTCTTCAGACTCATCAATTAAATTAACAAATGCTTTATCAACAACCATATTTTGCTCCCCAGGATTATCCACTCTCA
>JBHLOF010000045.1:20262-31841 GCA_048940805.1 Promethearchaeota archaeon | reverse complement strand
TACCATTTTTCGTTGTGAGATTAATCGAGCTTCCGCTTGACCGACTTTACCGGGAGTATAGTTGGTTTCGGATTCAAAATCTATACCAAGTTGTTCAAAATCATCGCTGTTATAATCCAGATCTTCATATTCTATCCATTGTCTTTTCTTTTTTATTATCATTGAAGATCCATTTATGACATTTTTTTTTCCTGAGAATTCACTTCGATACTCCGCAAGATGTAAGGATGAATTATTATAATGATTAACACCTAATAATAATATTTTTCCATCCATCTCATAAATTCGACCAAGAGGAGAATGTTCACCTAATCCTGGTGTTAATTTATGGTCTTTAGTAATAAATTTTGCCTTTTTTCCCCAAGCAGCAAATGATAATGAAGGGTGTGCACTTCTTATAACTTTTGGCCATATTCGAAAAGTATCTACGATTACACCCATTTCACGTGTAGGGGTTATTCTTGTCTGATATGCAGGCATTTGATTTTTGATAGTATCCCACCATTTCTCAGGTACGGGTGGATTTTGCCATTTAGTCGGATCTGAATTATCAGAAGAGAATGTAGGCATCACTAATGTGCCATTTGGAGTAACAACTTCCATTAAAGCCTGTATTATGGAAACCGGTCCACCTACCGTCCATCCTATCGCACTTAAAGAACTATGCATTATAATAACTAATCCCTTAGTAACACCGAGTTTTTGAAAATCCTGTTTCAAGGATGTTATAGTATTGGGAGATTGTGTTTCTCTAACAATATCTCCTTCAGTTCTCTTCGGTTTCATACAACGTAATAAATCTTAGGATTTTATAAAATTTATGATTAAACTTATGGAATTATAGGTTAAAGAGCTAGAGGTTTTCATTTTTAACTCTGGTTATGGTTGTAAAAACAAGGATCAATATTCCAATTATAATGAAGACGAAAAAGGGATTCCACTCAACTATTAATCCTATCAATGGATATGATATGGCCATAAGGAAACTACCAAACATATTAATAGTACTAAGAACGGTAGCTCGATTTTCAGTTTCGATTTGCCGATTAATCCCTCTAACAAAAATTAAATATCTGGGGTATCCGATTGCAACTATTACAAGTAATAAAAAGATGCCTAAAATGGCGTTAGTAGCAAATCCTAATAAAATATAAGCAATCCCAATTAGTATATTAATAAAAATCAAAAAAATTAACTTCTTTTTCAGGTGATTCATTATAAGGGGAATTAGAATAGAAAATACCATATTAATTATATTCATTGTTGCGGTGACAAATCCAAACCAAAGAAGAGGAATACCGACAGCACCTAGATAAACTTGATAAGTCCAAAACAAGAAAAAGGTTAGAACTCCAATAAATAATCGATCAAATGTCAAAATCCTCAGGATTTTGTTGGTCTTTAATTCATGAAATCCATCTTTCAAAATTGTTAGATATTTTTGAGTTTCTGATTCATTTTCAATCCTTGGCTCTTTAAAAGTCAAAGAAATGATAAAAGCAAAAGCATAGATAAAACCCAAGCAGATCATTGTGAATTGCAGTGAAATGAATTGGGCAATTATCGAACCAAATGGAGCAGATATTGTTAAAGCCACTAAATTTATAGTTTGATTTCTGCCTAAGATATTTGGTAGAGATTCTTCCCTCTTCAAAGTCTTTAACGTGTTAAAAAGAAAAGCTTCATTAGTACCTGAAAATAGTGCGGAACTAAAAGCCCAAAAAGTTTCAGCTAAAAAAAAAAGATAAATATTTGGAATAATACTATATGTAAAAGCTGCCGCTATAACCGAGAGACTTGACAAAGATATAGCTAAATTTCTTCCTAAACGATCAGCTATAGCTCCCGAAGGGATTTCGAGTATGAAAATCATCGCCATAAAATAACTCTGCAGTATCATAATTTGAAAAAAAGTTAAACCGCCCCAATCCATCATGTACGGGATATATACCCCTCGAACAGTGTGGATACCCATGATAAAACTAAATACGTAAAATTTATAGATGTTACCTTTGTAATTCTTTTGATGTGCAAGGGTGACTGTCATAATCTTAATTTATCGAAACTAGTGATATTAAATTCGTTATATTATTAATAGAGCGCTCTCTGAAGTTTTAATGAACTAATCAAAACGAAATAATTAGAAAAAAAAGAAATGAGATTAAGAATTATATACTAATTTTTCTCTAGATCCTTATACTTTCATTGCCAAGTCCATATCTTCTAAAGTTAATTTCTTCCTTCCAGCATGTCGGGTCATCTCTAGAGCTTTATTGGTCATACCTTTTGCTAATTTCTCTAAATAATCAATTAAGGCGTCTACAGCATCTCTAGCAACCATTTCAGCACCATTATCTTTCATTAACTTTCGAACTGGACTCCAAGCAAATACTTTCTTTGCCATATGTATTCCTCCACTTTTTAATTTTCAATACAAATATATAGTTTTTATTTTAACAAGATACTACTTTAAGTTATAATACTTATTTCAAATATATAAGGATTACGATAGATAATCGATATAATATGTTTGGGTTAATAAATTCATCCGATCGACAAAATACCGATGTCTTAAAAGAAATACGGTAAATATGCTTCTGAGCCATTAGATCTTAGATTTTTTTCTATTATTAAAAATCAGGCCAAAATTTGAATTTATAAACTATTATTTGATTAATTTAATTAAAAACGCATGGACAATAACGTAATTATAATTTTTTACGCATTACGAGAAAATTTTCAAATTCTTTATGAATCGTGAATCCTTCAGATTTATATAATGAAACAGGACCTCTGTAACTATGGGCATCTGACAAATTTCCAATCCTAGGATAAGACTCAATCATATCATATTCCTTATCCTGATAATATGTAATAGCATGCTTTAATATACTCTTTGCGATTCCTTGCCTTCTTTTTGTGTGAGCAATTAAAAAACAGACGATTCCAGCAATTTTTTTATCTCGGGAATCAGGAGAATCCTCTTTATATAGCTCTTTTGCAAAATTTTCTCTTGAATTAATATTACACCATCCAACAGGTTTATTGTCTAAATAAGCCAAGAAACCATGCATTTCTTCTCTGCGAATTAAATCAATTGATGCTTTTCTGTTATCTTCTTTACTTTGAGTTTCCCATTCTTTAATACTTCCTGAAAAATGATAAAAACGACAAAAACATCCTGACCACTCAGGATTGTCAGCAAAGCCAATTTCCTCGAAGAAATAAACCCAATCATCAAGAATTTCTGGCGATAAGGGTTTGATGAATAACTCCATTTTATTTTCTCTTCAATAGAAGATAATAAAAATAGATATGAACTGAACTATAAAAAATTTTATTATTTTAATTGTTTGATGTGATATTTCCAAAAAAATCTTAAAATCTATCCTTTTTCAAACCTAAAATTATTGCTGGAAAAATGCAGAAGTATAATAGAACAAAGACGCAAACTAAAAAACCATTCACTACAAACTCTCCTAATCCACCACTAACATCTGTAATGGAGTAATATCCGATGTTTCCATAAATTAACCAAATCAAGATAGGTAACCCAATTAAAAAAAGTATTTTTGCATAAAAACGGGGATTTCTTTGCTTTTTCTTGCTGGTATCTATGTTAAAACTCAATTTTTCTTTTACTAAAGTAGAATATATAAACGGAAAGAAAAAAAAGGTTGACATGAGATATGCAAAGAAAAACACACCACCGCGAGATAGTTGAGCAAAATAATCATAAATTAAGGTATATAAATTGAAATATTCAATCAATGTGGGAACCAATATACCCAAGAGGATTACATACGCAATAGCACCAATGAGTGATATTAGTGATTTTCTATTCATAATCCATGTGAAAAAATAATTGATTCTCTATAACGTTTTCTATTTCACATAGTTGTGAATCGGTTTAGCCCAAATAAGTTGCTTTAGTAATATTCTATGAACTTCAAATTCCAGAAAATTTAATATTTTATCAAAACCAGTAGATTATTAATTATAGAATCTATTAAAGTTAGTTATTATGGAACAGAAGATCATAGCAATTACAAGAGGAGATGGAGTAGGTCCTGAAGTCGTTGATGAGGGAGTAAAAATATTAAAGGTAATATCTGACTCTACAGATTTTAACTTTGAATTTAAAGATGCTCCCGCGGGAGGGGAGATATATAAGAAATATGGTACTAATCTTCCTAATAAATCTTTTGATACAATAAAGAATGCTGACGCTCTTTTATTTGGTGCTATTGGCCTTCCTGATTTACCTCCAGGGGTCGCTGAGTCCGCAATTCTTAGAATGAGACAAGAATTGGACTTGTATGTTAATTTGAGACCCATAAAATTATATGAACCACTCAAAGATAGGTGTCCTCTTAAGGATGAGTTTATTGGAAAAGGTATTGATATTACTTTTGTTAGAGAAAATACCGAGGGATTATACGCTAATATTGGAGATATTTCTGAAGATAAAGCAGAAAATGTTATGATTTACACTCGTAAGGGTTGTGAACGTATCATTAGATATGCTTATGAGTTTGCTCAAAAAATGAGACATACAAAAATTACCTCAGTTGATAAAGCAAATATCTTGAAGCCAAGTCAATTATGGCGTAAAATTTTCCATGAAATAGGAGAAAATTATCCGAAACTTGAAAAAGAAAATATATACATAGATGCATACTGTCAATGGTTAATCAGAGCACCAGATACATTTCAAACTGTTGTTACAGGGAATATGTTTGGTGATATAATAAGTGATGAGGGTGCATTTTTAATTGGGAGTTTAGGTATGGCATCAAGTGGTAACATTCATCCTGGAAAAATTTCGATGTATGAACCAATCCATGGATCTGCTCCAGATATAGCAGGTAAAGGAATAGCAAATCCTATTGGTGCCATTCTGAGTGTCAAACTAATGTTACAAGAATCATTCCAATCTCCCAAAATCGCAGTTGAAATAGAACATGCAGTTGAGGAGGCTTTGAAGGAAGGTCGCACTATCGATCTTAAAAATCCTTCAATTAAAACTCTTAATACAAAAGAAATGGGAGATATAATTGCTAAAAACTTGAAAAAACGATTAAAGGCTTAATTCCTATCTAATATTTCACATCTATAACAGAAAGCATTGATTCCATCTGATCATAAATATCTAAACGAAAAGCGGTCCCAATTCTAAAGAAAAAAAGGTCAATTGGTTTATTCTCTAGAAATTCATCTACATTTAATTCCTCTATTATTTGAGACCAGCTTTTACTTTCAGAGGCTCTAATTCCTATTAAAATTACCCCTTTTTCTTTGGAGTTTTCAATAATTTTAATAATGATATCTTTCCAATTAGGATCAACAGTTTCTTTATCCCTAGCGTCAAATATGCAAAACACACCTTCGGAGCTTGAGATATCATCAGCTGCAGAATAATTATGCTGTTTTATGATTAAACCATTAGGATATTGGTATACTTGTTCATCATCATAATCCCTTACTAGTGTTTGCACTCCCAATTTTTTTATACTAGCAATGATTTGAAGACCTGGACTCCACATAATATCCTCTGTAATAAAAGAAAGAGTAAAAACAATTTTCTTCTTTATTATAGATGATATTTTTTCAAATAGTAGGTCACTACGCCTTTCGTCTTCGATTTCTTTACTTTTCATAACATAATGATAAGAAATCAAATTAAAAGCATCTTCAATATTTTCTCCAGTTAAAGCACTCGTCTCAATATATGATAATTTAATTAATTCTTTATCAGATAATTTATTTGCTTGTTTCACTCCTTCTTGATAAAAAACTTGGCGTTCTTCTTTCAAATCTGACTTGTTACCGACTAAGACAATAGGTATTTCCTCATCAGCTGTAAATTCTTTTAATTCTTGATACCAGTTCAACACATTTTCAAATGATTTTCGCTTTGTTAAATCAAATACAATGAAGGCCGCTTGAGCACCTGTATAGTAGACTTTCCTAAAACGTCGGAAAAATTTTTGTGCTCCTAAATCATATAATGTTACCCCAATCTCATTCCCAAAAAACTCAAAATTGTGCGTTAACACGTTTAAACCAATAGTTGCCCTATAATCTTCTGAAAACTTTTTTTCAACAAATCTTCGAATAATAGAAGTTTTACCTACTTCATGATCACCCAAAATTACAAACTTAAAACGATATTCCCCTTGGGTTGTCAAATCCATTTGATAAAGTTGATTCTTCATTCGTTGAATATTTTCAGCCTCAAATTCAAAATTTGGGACTGTTAACTGAATTAAATCATCTTCATCAGCAGTTAAAATCTGAGCAGCTTTTTCAGCTAAAAATAAACCGTAAGGAGAGATTTTCTCAAGAGAAGCCATACTATCCAATACCAAACTTAAGATTCGCTCCTCATCAACAGATATAAATAAAAGACGATGGTCTTCTGTATCAAAACTTGTATTCCCAAATTTCTTGAAAGAAAATTCATTCCGCATTCTCTCTAAGACGGGATTTACAATGGAGGTTAACACCGAAACAAGCTCAATGTCCACATCTTTCCTTTTCTCCCCTGCAATAATAAGACCTTCATTATCTGAAACAATGACAGCTTCTACTTCCTTATTTATCTCCAAGAATTTGTTAAAAAGACCAATAAAAATCTCGTTTTTTCTAATTACCAAGAATCCACTAACCCATTTATATATATATAGATTATAAACTTCCTTTTTATTATTTTTTGTTATTAATAATAAAAGTTAAACTCAATTGAATAGAATAATAAATCAAAAATTTATTTTAAAGGTATCTAATAGTATTAAGCATTACTTTAAGCTGATCATAAATTTCTAAACGATATTCAATACCTAATTTGAAAAACAGTAATGATATCATTTTTTGTTCTAATAATTCATTAACGTCAAATTCCTCCATTATCTTTGACCAGTCGCTCTCATCAGAAACACGAATACCAATTAACACCACTTTATTTTCTTCCATTTCATTTATAATTTTTATAACAACATCTCTCCATGCAGGATCAACGTGTTCCTTATATCTTGCATCGAAAATACAAAATACCCCATCTGCATCAAATACTTCAAAATTATGATATAGATAGTTTTTTAGAGTAACCCCATTTGCGAACTTATACAGTTTTTCTTCTCTCTCATCTTTTAACTTCTGACAATCTTCTAATCCATTAATTTCGGATAATATCTGTAAGCCAGGGCTCCAAAATTCATTTTCTGAAATGATTGTTAATGTAAGAAGCGATTCAATATTTTCTCCAATCACTTTCTTTTCCTTTAGGATATTATTTAATTCGTTTGATAAATCCTGTTTGACAATATCCTCCTCCTCCTCTTTACTTTTTGAGATGTAATGATATGCAATTAGCGTAAAAGCATCTTCCACATTTTCACCAGTTAACGCACTTGTTTCAATATATGAAAGCTTGATATTTGACTTATTCATTAATTCATTTACTACACTTACCCCATCTTCATACGTGATTTCTCTCTGTCCTTTTAAATCGGTTTTATTTCCAATTATAATGATTGGTATTTCTCTTCCTCCAATAAAATCTTCTAATTCTTTATACCATTCTTTTACACTTTCAAAAGATTTTCGATTGGTAAGATCAAATACAATAAATGCTGCTTGGGCACCTAAGTAATAAGTTTGCCTAAATCTTCGGAAGAATGTTTGGGCACCAACGTCCCAGAGACTATAAATGATATTGTTTCCGTAAAATTCATAGGAATGGCTTAAAATATTTAATCCGATAGTTGCGCGATAATCCTCTGAAAATTTGTTCTCTACAAATCTTCTTACTAGACTTGTTTTTCCTACTTCATGATCACCTATTATTACAAACTTGAATCGATATAATCCTCCTTGATCTAACCGCATTTGATATATTTGATTTTTAACTCTTTCAGAGTAGGCAGATTCATCAGTTTCATATTCAAAATTAGGAATATTTAATTGAATGTTATCTCCCTCTTCAGCGTTTAGGATTTGCACTGATTTTTCAGCTAGTAGATATGCGTATGGTGAGGCTTTATCAACTGAAGCTAAATTATTCAAGACGATACTTAAAGTTCTATTCTCATCCAAAGAGATAAATAATAGCCTATAGAATTCTGTATCAAAACTTGCGGTTCCAAATTTTTTAAATGCAAATTCATTCCGAATTCTTTCTACAATCGGGTTTATTATTGAGGTCAGGACGGAAACAATTTCCATATCCACATCGCTTCTCTTTTCACCAGCAATAACTAAACCAAGTTGATCACTCACTATCACGGCCTCTACTTCATCATTTGTTTGTAAAAACTGATTAAAAAGTTCAGTGAACAGTTTATTTCGATTAATCGACAAGACTTATGTTACCCTTTATTTATAATATAGTTAAGATAACAATAACGGAAGTTTTATTTATTATTTATTAAATCAATATTCGTAAAAGCAATTACTTTTAAGTTCTAAGCCTATAATTTTATTATAAAATACCGATGGTTTTAGAAAAATTATTTAATTAGGAACTTAGGATTATTTTTATCATGCCTACTTGCATTGTTTGCCACTTAGAGATTGAAGAAGACTCTGATGCTCTTTTCAAGTGCACTAATGACCATCCAGTTCATAAAGAATGTTTAGCAGAGTGGTTACTCCATTCACAAAATTGTCCGTTATGTACGGAACCCTATTCGCAAAATGTAATAAATCTGTTTCAAGATCATATTAAAAAAAAAGAGCTAGAGAAACAAGCGGTTATAGACGCAGAAAAAAGGGAAGAAGATTTAAGGAAAGTAGAAGAATTAACAAATAAGATTGTATTCTTAAAAGTAATTGAGAAAATCGAGGAAGAAATTGAAAATCAACAATATGATGAAGCTATCGATAAACTGTTAGAATTATATGAAGAAGGTTCATTCGATGCGAATAGCCAGAAAGTACTTTTTCTTTTAGGAAAAGTTAATTTTTTGAAAGGACGATTTGATTTAACAATCAATTTTTTATTTAAACTTGTTAAACAAAATTTTGAATATCCTGAAGGATTTCTTTATTTAGGAAAAGCCTATGAAAAGCTTGGTTTGCACGATAAGGCAAAATGGGCTTTTGATAGGATGCAATGAGAAGTTATTTTAAAGTTATAAAATTATCTTATTTTTACTAGATTAAGATCTACGTCCACAAAAGTTCCCTGAGAATGGTTTGTGGGACCGTGACCCTTTCCAATCTCTAAATTGTTTGCCATTTGGATCGCAGCAGTTAAATACGCTTTTGCAGTGTGAACTGCTGATTTTATATGAGCTCCTTTTGCTAATTCCGCTGCGATTGCTGATGCAAAAGTACACCCTGTACCGTGTGTATTTTTAGTATTGACACGAGGAGCTTGAAATTCTATGAAATCCTTACCATCATAAAGTAGATCAATCGCATATAGAGAATCTGGTAAATGTCCACCTTTAATAACTACGTTTTGAGCACCTTGCTTATGAAGTTTTTGAGCTGCTTTTCGAGCATCATTTAAATTTTTTATATCTATACTTGCTAATGCCTGAGCTTCATAATGGTTTGGTGTTATAACATATGCTAATGGAATCAGATCTGAAATTAATGTTTCGATAGCATCTGGTTTCAATAAATAATCTCCGCTTTTAGCAATCATTACCGGATCTATTACTAGTAATTTGATATTGTATTTACGAGCTTTATCAGCTACAATTTGAATTATTTTGGTATTTGTTAACATCCCCGTTTTCCACGCATCGGCACCAATATCCAACATTACTGAATCGATTTGTTCCGCTACGAAAACGGGTTCTACTTCATAAATACTCTGAACACCTATAGTATTTTGTGCTGTAAGAGCTGTAATTACGCTCATTCCATAAACGCCACGAGCAGAAAAGGTTTTTAAATCCGCTTGAATTCCCGCACCACCACCAGAATCTGATCCTGCAATTGTAAGGACTTTTTTCATTTTCTTAACAATAATTACAAATTATTTGTATTATTTTATAGTATTCTTTTTGCTTTCTAATGTATCCTTTAACAATTTGATTGCACAGAATTCTCCACACATACTACACACGTCTTCATCTTCTTCAGTACATCCGTTTCGGTAATGAATTTCTTGGGCTAATTCTGGATCGATAGCTTGCTTAATCATCTCTCCCCAGTTAAGTTCCTTCCGTGCAAGATCCATTTTATAATCCCAATTTGAAACTCGCTTGCCATAACGAGCAATATTAACTGCATGAGCAGCGATTTTAGATGAAATGACACCTCTTTTGACATCTTCTTTGGTAGGCAACCCAAGATGTTCAGAAGGAGTAACATAACACAAATAATCGGCACCAGCTAAACCTGCAAGAACACCTCCTATTGCGCCTACAATATCATCATAACCTGGGGCAATATCAGTTACAAGCGGGCCTAGAACATAAAATGGTGCGTCATCGCATAAGGATTTCTGTAATTTTATATTCCGCTCAACTTCATTTGCAGGAATGTGTCCTGGTCCTTCCACCATAACTTGAACACCAGCATTCCATGCTCTTTTCACTAATTTAGAGATTTCAAGTAATTCTTGGATTTGAGCAAAGTCAGTGGAGTCAAAAATACTCCCCGGCCGCATCCCGTCTCCAAGAGAAAGAGTAAAATCATATTCTTGCGCCATTTCGAGTAGATAATCATATCTTCTATTAAAAGGATTTTCCATATTGTTTTCTAAAATCCAAGATGCTAAGAATGTTCCACCCCGAGAAACAACACCCATTAATCTAGGGTGCTTTATTAAAAAATTAACAATTTCTTGAGTCACCCCAACATGAATCGTGAAAAAATCAACACCTTCCTTTGCTTGTTCTTCTATTACACTGAACATATCATCCTCATCCATGTGGATAATTGCTCCTTTGTTTTCAAGGGCTCGTAGTGCAGTTTGATAAATTGGAACGGTACCGAGGGGGATCTTCACTTCATCAAGAATTCTTTTCCTTATTGCTAGAACATCAGCTTCAGAAACACCAGTGCTTAAATCCATAACGGTATCTGCTCCAAATTGAGCAGCGACTTTAGCCTTTTCTACTTCTTCATCAATATTGCAACGGGTCTTTGAAGATCCAACATTTGCATTAATTTTAACTAATAATCCCTTCCCTATTCCTATTGGGGTATCCAGTTCACGGCGATTTGATTTTGGAATCACAATTCTACCTTTCTCAATGCCCCTTCGCACATATTCTAAATCAACATTTTCATTTTTGGAAACTAACTCCATAGCTTTAGTAGAATGACCATTCCTAGCAGTTTTCATTAATGTGGACAATCTGTCATACCTTTTTTTCAGAAATTCCTTCTTAATAAGCTATAATTATCTCTATTACACAATAATTATGACAAAATTATATTCTTTTGTCTTCTAATTTAAAACGTAAAATGAAAAAAAAATAGTTAAAATTAATGATTTAACCTGGCAAACTCATACCGATATTTTCTAAGGCTTCAACAACAGTTGACCATATTCGTGTTTTGTATTCATAACCTTTTATACTATGAAACATCAACAATCTCTGACCTACCCATGT
>JBHLOF010000045.1:0-20162 GCA_048940805.1 Promethearchaeota archaeon | reverse complement strand
TCATGTCCAAATAAGCTCTTTTAATCGTCTCGAGAAATATGTGATTGAAATCATATGTTTTTATAAAAATTACTGCAGAGATGTTAGGATCTGAATCTAAAGTTACGAGGGTTTTATAGAATGTTTCGGGATGGCCCATACTACCCCCCAAATCAAGAGGATTTCGAAAAATTGTGTTGACATCGGGTACAAATTCTCTAAATTTTGCTGCTGTTTCAGGGGCAAGTTTAGGAACTTGTAAATTGTACCTTTCAAATATATCAGCGGTTTCAATAGAAGCCCCACCTCCACCCGTGGTAATTCCCATATTTCTGTTCAATGGCATACTACTAATGTGTTGAAATGTCATAGCGAGATTGATTAGTTCATTGGAATCTTTAACCATTAAAGCCCCTGTTTGCTTTGCAACAGCCTCCCAGATCTTTAGTGATCCTGCTAAACCACCAGTATGTGAAATAATTGTTTCTCTTGTTGCTTCGCCGCTTCCCACTTTCCAAAGAATTACCGGTTTTCCCCTACTTGATAATTCTTTAACTACCTTTATGAACTTTCTGCCAATTTCCTGGCTTTTAATATTTTCTACATAAAGAGCGATAATTTTTGTCTCATCATCTTCCAAGAAATATTCTAAGAAATCAACAAAATTTAAATCTATTTGGTTACCAATTGACAGAATTTTACTCGGGAATGTCCCATAAATTGATTGCCCTTTCGCAGATATATATATAGCCAAACCACCAGATTGAAAAATCCCACTAAAATTTCCCGATTCATTTGTAAGCAGACGGGAAAAAGTAATTTTATTTTTTGGGACAAAAATGCCCATACAGTTTGGACCGATTACTCGCACATTATACTTTTTTACAACATCTAAGACTTTTACTTCTAAATGACGATTTCCCACTTCAGAAAATCCTGAGGCAAAAATTGTAGCAAATGAAACACCTTTTTTTCCACAGTCTTCCAAGATAGTTGGACAGAGTCTTGCTGGCACGGCAACAATTACATAATCAATAGGCTTATCATCAGGAACATCTAATACAGATCCATACACAGGAAGACCAGCAATTGTTTGTCCTTTTAAGCGGGGATTGAACAAATAGATTGGTTTATCAAAACCACTATTTTTAAAGGTATGAACCCAATATCCACCAGCTCGTTTTTCATTAACACCTATAATACCAACTGCTCTAGGATTAAACAGCTTTTCGAAATCCGTCATAATGAAATCACTTTAACAACAGAAACATTAATTGATTCGAGTAAAATAATAATTCAAAAGCTTAGATTTTCTTTTTTTTTTCCTATTCAAATCCAATCGTTAATTGCTTTAATAATTTAATTAAGGAAACCGTTAATTGGTAATTTTTTAATTCATCGAAAGGGACAAATTTAGCATCCAAGGCGTCGTCATCGGGAACAGGGGATTGATTCTCATCCCCTTCTATTTGTTTTACAAAATAATTGAGGAGAACATAATGGTATTCTATTTTTCCATTTTTATCATACATAATTTTATCGATTATTCCAGCCAATTTAGTTACTTTTACTTTAAAACCAGTTTCCTCGTAAGCTTCTCTTTCAGCAGCTAGTTCAACTTCTTCTCCTAAATCCAAGTGTCCTCCTGGAATTGACCAATATCCCGCATCGGGATTATATTTTCTTTTAATCAAAAGTAAGTTCTTATCTCTAATTAAAAGGATACCCACCCCAATATGGGGACGTATTGGATATCTTCTAGTATCAAAAGCAGTGATTTTTTCCCTATCGACCATAAATTTACATTTTACAATATACTTTAGGTAGTATTGGAATGGGGTAATTATAAAGATTAATTATTTGTTGAAATAATATGGTACGCCCATGGTATTGGCCAAAGGAAGGTCAACCACATAGAACTGAACCTTTTACTTGGATTGTTAAGGGGAAAATGGCTATCTCATGGTGGCCAGATGTATCTGTAATTGAAATATATCATAAAGAAGGTATCAAAACAATTATTAACTGTTCTGAGTTTGATAATCGAAATGACATTCCCAAAGAATTTGAGTATTTCCATATTAATATTCCAGATTACGGGACACCCACAGATAAACAATTAGAAAGATTTTTTGTGATAACAAGTAAGGAATTGAATAGGAATTATCCGATAGTAGTGCATTGCGTTGCCGGTTGTGGGCGATCTGGTATAATGATTGTTGCTTGGGCGTCTTTTAATGGATACATACCAAAGGGAATAGATCCCGTCAAATGGATTCGAAGGTTAAGATCATGTTGTTTAGAAACCAAGGAACAGATGGGATTAGCTCGGAAAATTGCGAAAAAATATCAAAAACCCATAATGTAAAGTATTTAAGAATGTAATATATTAAATTAATAAGAATACAAAATTCTTTAAAGTAAAATTTATCTTAAGTATAGATGCTTATGCAACGATCTGACTATGTTTATATGATTGCCGATAATATCATGGTATATCAAATAACTCTACCATCAGAACTTGAAGGGAATAAGTTACACGAGCATCTAAACAAATATGATGAAAAATTTCTTAAAATTATTGCTGGATTTGATAAAAATTTCTTGGAGCATTTCTTAATCATATCAAAAGGTAAGACACAAGAAGACCTTTCAGAGATCCTTAAAAAAATGGAAAAAATATCATATATGATTGGTCCCACAGGTAATTTAAACTACCTCACTTCCAATCAGATTCAATATATCCTCACAAAATTAGCATCATTGAAATTAAACGAAATAAAAGAAGCAAAAATAAGTAAAATTGCTGATGAACAAATAGAAAAAGAATTTGGCACATCTTATAGTACATCTTCTGCTCTTGAAAATCAACTTTCAAGTGCTGCTTTTTATCTTAATCAGATAGGGTACTCTCATCAAGAAATTCAAGAGAAGTTTGCAGAAGTCAAGGAAGATCCTTCTAAATTGGAAGCTTTATTTACATTACCTCCAAAGGAAATATATAATATGCCCTCAGAAGTACAACAATTGAGTAGAACATCATCTAGGATTCAACCGAGTCCCGCAGCAAACCAATCCTCAAGAACTCCTATCGAAAGCAGTCAGGAAACACAGAATGCTATTGATCAACATATCCAATCCATTCAACATGAAGTAACGGGAGAAAGAGCAAATAAAGTTGAGGAAATAATGCAATCAATTCGTGATCACGTTAAAGAAAATATGAAGGACAATTATGAGAGAGTATTTAGGCAGATCCATCCCGATAGACTTAATAAAGCACTTAAAATGCTCCAATCAACAAAAAGAAAATCCAAAAGGCAAAATTTATATTTAGAATGGTTTTTTTGCTCACATCTTCTTTCGAATATTGAAGTAAAAGTTGAACATTGGCAAACTAGTAGTGCAGCCAGTCATGGAACTACAGGAGTCTATACTGCAGGAATTAATTTTTCGCGATATGACAATATCGTTCGGGAATTTCCAGACAATAAATTAGCTAAAGTAATAAATATATCAAGGAGAATTTTACAAAATCCTTCAAAGAATGCCATTCAAAAGTTAGGGCAAGATTTAATTGCAGAAACGGGATTTGATGAGCACCTCTATTTCACCGATTAAATCTTTTTGATATAATTGTCAAAGCTTCTATATATAACTCAATTATTTCACTAAACCATTAAATGGGAATTTATAAAGGAAAACATTTAAGAAACATAACTTTCTATTATTCTTTTTTATATACTGTTTTTCCTCTTATTATTGTTTCAAGTATTTGAATCTCTTTAATATCTTCTTTAGCAGTTTGAAGTGGATTTCTATCTAATATGACTAAATCCGCTAATTTTCCAACTTTAATACTCCCTTTTAGGTTTTCTTCAAACGCTGCATAAGCAGCATTAATTGTATAGGTTTTTAGTGCCTCTTCCATCGTAATACATTGCTCTGGAACAAAACCATTCCGAGTGACTAACGCATGAAGTCCTGAAATTATATCTGGATCTTCAATTGGGCTATCCGAGCCGGAAGCCATTATTATTCCAGCATCGAGGATAGATCTAAATGGATAAGTATATTTACATCGCTTCTTCCCTAGACGTTTTTCTAACCAAGTATATTCTGAATTGATGAAGGGTGGTTGACAAGCAAGAACTAATCCTAGTTTTTTGATATCTTTAATGACATCATCAGTCAGCAATGAAGCATGTTCAATTCGATGACGATGATCTTCCTTAGGCGATTCTTTTAGCAACTTTTTGTATAGATTAACTAATTGGCGGTTACCTTTATCGCCAATAGCATGAATGCCAATTTGATAACCACTGTTATGTGCGATCTTCATTCTTCTTAACATTTCTTCTTCATCCACTACCGAAAATCCACTCTTTTCTGGAGCATCAGAAAATGGTTCGTGCATTAATGCGGTTTTCGCTCCTAAAGTACCATCAAAATATGCTTTCCAACATCGTGTCTTGAACCTGCTATCATCCTCATTATTATCTAATGACATTTCTTTTAATTCATCCAATCTTGAAGGATCGACTATAGAAATTAGTGAGTAATAACTCTGGGGTACTTCATTTTGAATCATCTGATAAACAGGAATGTCACGTTCAAGAGTTGTAATCCCATGGAAAGAAGTGATTCCTTTCTCGGCTAACAATTTAAATGCACTTTCGGCAGTTTCTTGAAACACCTCAAGGTTAGGATTACGATATTTAGAAATTGTAGAATAAATAATACCTAATGCATTTTCACTAATTACACCTGTTAATTCTCCCTTTTCATTCTTCCTAATCTCTCCACCCTTTGGAACCTTAGTATCGGGAGTGATTCCGACTAAATCTAGGGTTTTTGTGTTAACGATCCCAATATGGCCATCATATCTCAGGATAATAACAGGATTTGCAGGACAAGCGAAGTCTAAATCCCATCGAGTTGGTAATTTTGGTATATCGAAGATTTCTTCTTTTAACCTAAAGCCAAATATTAATTCTCCTTCTCCCCTCTTTTGAGCGGTCTCTTTTAGAAACTGTTGTAGATCTTCTAATCTTGTAAAGTTCGAAAGATCAAGATTCAATGATATGAACATAAAAGAGATTGGATGCATATGTGAATCGATAAAACCAGGTAAAAGTGTATTTCCTTTCAAATCTATTGGTGTGTATCCCTCTCCAAGAGCTTTTCTAACATTTTCCAAGTCACCAACAGCAACAATTTTCTCATCTTCAATTCCAACCGAATCAATATTAGCTTGATTCTTTTCCATTGTAATAATGGGACCATTAAAAAATAACTTTTTTACCGACATTTAAAAATCCTAGGTAATTCAGTCAGTTCTAGATATTTAATCTTAGGATTTAATAAATATAAGGTTTATAAGAAAAGTAGTATAAATATGAAATAATTCTGAGATTTAAAACTAAGAAGTCTTGAAAATGAAACCATCAGTTTTAAAAAAGTTGAATTCAATCATCGAAGAAGCTAATACATTAAAAGATAAGTTTCTATTTCAAAAAGCTATTGATAAATTCCAGCACGCTTTAAATTATGTAAATATAAAGGTTGATGAACCTAGTCAAAAGAAATTTGAGGTTGAAAACATAGAAAATGCTATTAACCAAACATATTCTGTAGAGATAAATAATATTATACAAGAATCAATCCGTTTAACATCAATAAAAGAATTTGAAAAAGCTAAAACTAGTTTTCAGAAAGGGATTAGGATTGCTAAAGATAAAATAACTGACCTAGAGCTCCGACAAGTTGAAATCGATGAAATAAATGAATTAATGAAAGAAATTGATATTGAACAGTTATTAATCAAAGGAATTAAAATTCGCGAAGAAGAACAAAACTCCGCTGATGCGATAAAAGTGTTTGAAGAAGCACTAAGCCTTTCCGAAAAGTTTCAAGATCCTGAAGGTAAAAAAGATAATATTGCCCGGATTAAAAATGAAATAAACAATACTATCAAATTGCGATTCAAGCAAATTTTGCGGCAGGGAACTGAATTGAAACAGTCTGGCAAACTTAATGAGGCGATAAAGGTGCTTGAAAAAGCAAAAAGCCATATTGAAACTTCTTTCTCTTCAGGTTCGATGAAATCTGAAATTTCTAACATTATTAATTTATCTAATGAAATATATTCAAACCAAATCAAATCAATTGTAGAAAGAGGAAAAGATTTTATTAATAAAGGGGCAATGGAGGATGCTGAATCCGAATTAAAGAATGCTTTGACTATTGTAGAGAATATGTATGATTCTGATTCAAAAAAGCTTGAAATAAGCCGTATAGCAGAAACATTGAATCCTATATACAGTGAACGTATAATTCCAATTATTGAAGAAGGAAAATTAATAACTCAACAGGATAAGTACGAAGATAAAATTTCTGCAATAAACGAAGCTGTGAGTGTATATAATAAAGCATTGACTATCGTGGAACAGATGGTTGATTCAGAAAGGAAAACTCTTGAAATTAAAAAAATTGGTGGTTTAATTAATCAAGCTTGCTTACCAGGCATAAATCTCATAAAAGACAAATCAATTCAATACATAGGAATGCAAAAATATGAAGAAGCTATTAATGAGATTTATGTGGCAATAAGTATAGCAAAACAAATGGCATATCCAGAAGAAGAAAATGTAGAACTAAATGAACTCAAAAATATCATAAATAAAGTTTATTCGAATCAAAATAAAGTCATCGTTAAAAGAGGAAAAGAACTAGTAAACGAAGGGGAATATGAAAAAGCAATTAATGTTTTCAATGAAGCTCTAAATATGACTAATAAGATGTTTCTTACTGAAGAAATGGAACAAGAAGTAAATATGATAAAAAGCTTAATCTATGATACAGAAGTTAAACAATTAATAGGAGAGGGGAAACTAGATGAGCAACAGAAAGAAAAAGAAAAGGAAATCGAAAAGCTCCAAAAACGTTTAGAATATGCTCAATCTATTGAGGATTCTACTCGACGAGTCGAAGAGATGAATAAAATTAAAAATTTGATTGATCGAATACACTCAGAGGAAATAAAATTTCTAATTGAACAAGGCAATCAACTCGCAAAAAAAGAGGCATTTGATGAAGCATTTAATTTTTATGAAAGAGCATTGAAAGTAAACGATATGATGGAAGAACCTGATGTAAAAAATAAAGATCTTGTTAAAAGTAGTTATAAGAGGGAGTTGATAAATAAAGCTAAAAAAGAATTAGAAAACAGAAACTTTGATATTGCTATCGAAAGTGGTAGAAAAGCTCTTGAGTTAGATGAAAAATTCATAGATGCTTATTATCACATTGGTTTAGCTTATTACTCCAAAAAGAAATATGATGCCGCAATAGAAAATTTTCAAAACGCTATCAACTATAATAAAAACCATATTGAGTCTTGGAACCTAATAGGCTTAGCTTATGAGGCAAAAAATGAATTCGAAAATGCATTAAATTTCTTAAATAAGGCTCTTGAAATTGACCCCACTTATTCTATTGGATGGTTTAATATCGGGAATGTCCACAAAAAAACTAATAACTATGATAAAGCAATTGAAAGTTATACTAAAGCTGCAGAATTGAATCCGAATTTTGCCAAAGCTTGGTTCTTTATGGGATGCGCACTTTTTGATAAGAAAGATTATAATAAAGCTATTGAATATTTAGAAAAAGCGATAAATCTTGATCCAAATCTTGCTCAAGATATTAACCCACTCATTAAAGAATTGAAAAATATTTTACACAAACTTGAAGAATCATTAGCAATATCGTTTATTAATAGATGAAAGCTATTAGAAATACCGTGATTATTTCTCTTTTTCATATATAAAAACATTCAATTTCTAAATAATGTTCAAGGATTGAACATAAAGTTTAAATTCAAAATGATATTATTTGAAATTTTTTTAGAATAATTCAATTATTATAAAAAGCGTTCATTTGAAATTCTCAAAATTTGGAATCTCATTGAATAAATTACTTATAGATTATTAGCACTTGTGGGAAAAGTGCGGGGGAAAGTTTAAATAGGCAAAATTGCTATATTAATTAATAAGTTCAAAATAAACTTAATTGAAAAAAGTTTAGACATTACAGAAAAGTATTAAAATTTGTATATAATGGTGATATTGAAAAGTTGAATAGATTTCCCTGTGGTGTAAAACACAACTTCGATAATGGAGTTGTCTTCTCAGAAGATAGAAATCGTTATGATTGGAATTGTACTAATTGTGAAATAAAGGAAATAGTTAAATCCGGTAAAAAACTAAAAAGCTTTAGGATTAGTGGGAGAGTTAATTGTCCCATATTAACCTACGAGTAAATTCTTTTTGTAATTAGTTATTCTTATTTTTAATATATTGTTTAAAGTCTATTGTTTTTACTTTTCTTATTCTATTTTGGGAATCACAACTTTCACATATATCTTGTAACGTATCTGTAAATTTCTTACAATTATCCTAAATATAGGTTGAGCTTTTTTTGGAAATTAAAATACTAAAAAGACCTCCAGTTTGCGCAAAACCAACTATTCCAATAGTAGAAGGGATAACATTTATAATAAAAATAATAATCGAAATTAATGCATCAGTATTACCGAAAGGACGATTAGTACCATAAACAGATTTTTATTCATAATTTTTCACAACATAAACATTGCCCTTACAAATTTCGGACTTAGAGTAACTTTCGAAAGGGTGGGAAGCATGCCAAACATTTTTTCTCCCACATATCTGTCATTCGATACTTTGTGTTTTGATAAGTCTTGGTTAATATATGCTTCATATATATACTTTCTACAGGTTTTGTTTTCAGATAATAATTTAGTATATAAACGCCATATTGATTTTACAGAGGAGCTATCGTTATAAATTAAATATTCAAAAGCATTTCCATTTTTAAAATAGGTCATTAAAACGCGGTTAACTTCACTATCATATTTTTGCAACTCAGTTCTGCTAAAATTACTCCCGTTTTCAAACAAAGTTTTTAAAGTATTGAAGGCGATATCTGCACATGCTACACCTGGTAATAATCCCTCATAGAAGAAGGCTGTTACTATTCCTGCTGCTTCACCAAGAATAAGAATGCGATCATCCGAATATCTTTTAATTGGATGCTTAGAAATTTCACCTACTATGGCATCGGATATATTATAAGTTAAACCTTGCATGACTGATTGTATAGGTTTATAATTTTTTAATATTCTTTCTAATTTTGATATAATTTCTTCTTTAGATTGATTTTTTTCACCTAAATAACCAGCTGAAATCCTCTCAACACCCTTATTAAAAAAGAAGGGTCCATTACGGCTAATTTTAGGGTTTATATGGAAGGTATAGTTCCATGATAGATTCTTGTTGATTTTGGACTCATCTGCAAATAGATGTAGGTACACCCCAGAATATGAATCAGGGACTTGAAAACCTAATGAGCGTTGTAATTCAAATCCTCGTGAACCTGTTGCCAAAATTAGTACTTTTGTGTTGTAAGAATCACCTTTTGTATTAATTATTTCTAAATAATCATTATGTCGATTAATTTTAGAGATTCTTTCATTAGAATGGAAGGTTCCTCCTTGTGCTTCTACCTTGTTGAGGAGGATTTGAATTAGATTTTCAGTATAACATACATTTCCTAAAGGAATTCCAAATTCTTCAGAGTTTATAACACCATTAAACTCGTCACTCATATAATTTGAAGTTGTGTGGGGATTTGGAAAAATTTCTTTGTTGTCCCAATCAAGTATCTCTTTAACAAATGGTCTATTATGTTCTGGGAAGATGTTAGTTCTTATGGGAATCTCTTTCTGATAATCTTGAGCTTCAATAAGCAATGTTTTAACATATTTCGAAATTTTAGTAGCAAAGGTTACACCTGATACCCCAGCACCAATTACAATAACATCATACATGATTAATTAACAAAAAACCATGAGTAGAATTAATATGAATAATATAGTTTTAATTTTTAACTTTTAGAATTACATGATGTTCATAATTCTCTTCGCAATCCGATCAAGATTTACCTCTGCCATTCCTAATGGTACTGAACTTTCGTAAAGGATAACTACAAGTAATGGATCAAGCTTCCAAGGAATATCAATAATTTTAGAAACAACTTTTTGATCATTTTCCAAACGGCTGTACATTTCTGGCAAGGTAATAGCCCCAACCATGTATCTGATTTCTAATTCTCTAAGAGAGTTTACTAGTATTTCATTTGGTAATGAAGTATAAATAACATTCCCTTTTGTCGATAAAACTGCTGCTCCAACGATTTCGTTTTCATACATTAATTCTTTGAATATATCAATTATTTTTTGAAAAAATACTTTACTGAGGTAGATTTCTTCTTCCCCTGTAATTAAGGAATCAACTATTTCATCAAATTTGGGTTCTTCTATTTGCTGGTAATCCTTAATTTGGTTAAAATCTGGGAATAGATCAAGAAATTCATCGATAATTCTCGATAATCGAGAATTTACAAATAAAAGACTAGCACTAGAGTCTGCTAGGATTGTAAAAATTAGATCCTCTTGTATTTTAAACACAAATCTTAATCCACTCATCTCTAAGATTTCTGGTGTTTTTTTCATTATCACATGCTCAGAAAAAGAAAAAATTGCAGAAAAAAAGGGTGTGATTAGATGTACATCAAGATTTTTAAACTCATCAGTAAAAATTCTGCTATAAATACAGATTCCGGTTTTTTTTAATATAAAAAGCGAATGAATTTTCATGAGGCTAATACACTTATTAGTAAAACTTAGGTATTGCAGTCTTTTAAGTATTTTTAATAGAATATCTTAGAATTATTAGAATTAATGCTTTCATTGAGTTATTTTTTGAATTTATCAATTTCAAGTTTAACTTCTTCCCAAGAAGCCATCCTCTTAATAACTGGTTTACCATTAATCCGTATGCCTCTGGATATACCAGTTTTTTTAATTACTTTTCTATCATCTGTATTAACAAGCTTTATCTCTAATTTTGGGTAATTAATTAATTCCTTTTTGATTGTGTTTATCATATATTTTGACCATGGGCACTGACTGTTGTAAAATATTTCTAAGGTAATTTTATCTTTTTCATTATGAGGAATTGATTTTGGTAAAATAAATTTTGGAGGTTCCTTTACCCCTAAGTCTAAATAAAGAAGAATTCGCTCCCCATCTTTATCGACTTCTTTGAATCCAAAGTTTTTAAAGAAATCAGCTGGCATGTATTTGATAGATGTACCGAACCATTTAACTCCCTCATAAGTAATTACACTAATACCACCATATTCTTGTGCTATTAAAATCAAATGATCAATGAGGGATTTTCCTATTCCAATCTTCCAAAAAGGAGGTAAAATCCACATACAGTTAATGAATAAACTATCACTACCATTTACGGGTTCTAATGCATAATCGATAGGTAGATATTCAAGTAACCCCATTGGTACTAATCCTTGGACTGCTAGATCTGAATGTAACATTTTACCAACCCATTTATAATGTATAATTTCTTCTTTGGGTTTATCAAGAGCAACAAGAATACGAAGTCCTTTTTTCATCATCTCTTTGATCCAGTCAACTCGTTTAGTCATACTAGAGTCCATAATCTTTCTTGTCTTCTTATCAACACTGGGATCAAGGCAAACAGCATCGATGTATTCCATTTCAATAGTAGAAACTGTGTGTATCTTCATCTATTTACCTTACATTGTAATTTGAAAGAATTCATTAATGATTTTTAGTGTTAAAAAATCTATATGATTAAAATTATGAATTAAATGCTTTATAAATATTTATTCGAGCATAGTTTTTTAGAAAAATACTTATTGTGCATTTTATAAAAAATTTTAGTACAGCAAGAGGGTCAGTTGAATGCACTGTAAAAGAAAAATTAATACAAGAAAGATCGAATAAATAACATAATTAATATTAACTATAAACATGAATTTCTTTTATTATACTTTATTTCTTAGATAAATATGTTTATAATATTCTAAGCACATTGAGGGATTTTTGATGGAATTAAGCAATTTATTTAGGTCTGGAAAAATAGGGAGTGTTAAAATAAAAAATCGAATTGTTAGGTCTGCTACTTTCACTCATACAGCTGAAAAATATGGGTATATTGGAGAAAGAGTTCTAAAATTATATAAAGATTTAGCGAATGGTGGTAGTGGATTATTAATAACTGAAGCAACTGCTATTGATCCCGGAGGTACTGGTGGACCTTATCAGGTTTGTTTGTATGATGACTCTCATATGGCAGGACATAAAAAATTAACTTCATTGATACATAACTTTGATGAAACTAAAGTTGCTATCCAAATTCAACATTCAGGTCGCGTTGGTTATCACCCCAAATATCCTACGATTGCACCTTCACCCATTCCTTATAAAGAAACAGGAGTAACACCTCGAGAATTGGCAACTGAAGAAGTAAAAGATTATGTTGATATATTTGTAAATACAGCAATTAGAGCTTATGAATGCGAGTATGACATGGTACAACTGCATGCAGCTCATGGTTATCTTCTCAATAATTTTATTTCACCTTATACAAATATCCGGACTGATGAATATGGAGGAAATACTACCAAAAGAGTTAAAATCTTAGAAGAGATTAACAATAAAATTCAAGATACTGTTGGAAAGCAATTCCCAGTCATTATTAAATTTCAATCTCAAGATTTCATACCAAATGGTATTTCCGAAGAGGAGGGAATAGAAATCGCTAAAATTCTTTCAAATATTGGGTTTGATGCAATTGAACCTAGTGGCGGAGCAAGAGAGTCACTTTACTATACAAAAAACAGTACTCCCAGTAGATTAATAAGAAAAGAGGAAGAAGAAAACTATTTTCTGCCATTTGCTAAAAAAATTAAAAAGTTTATGAAGGATACAGCTCTAATACTTGTTGGTGGAATTCGCAACCCTCTAGTAGCAGAAAAAATTCTTCAAGAAAAAGACGCTGATTATATTTCACTATGTAGACCTTTAATCTATGAGCCAGATCTTCCTAATCGTTGGAAGAGTGGGGATACAACTCCCGCTAAATGTAATAGCTGCAATTCATGTTTTGTATCTATGGATCAGGGACCAATTTTTTGTGCTACTAAAAGAAATAGAGAAAAAAAGAATAAATCCGAATGAGATAATTTTTATTGTAAAGTAGAATATTATGGAATTAAAAACTCTTTTTACCCCGCAGAAAATTGGCAGTGTAGAAATCAAAAATAGGATTGTTAGATCAGCTACTTTCGAGCATAGAGCTGAAAAGTATGGATACGTCGGTCGAAAAATACTTAACTTTTATAGTGAATTAGCACTTGGAGGAACAGGATTAATTATCACTGGATTTACAGGTATTAGTCCAAGTGCCACTGGAAGCCCATATCAACTTCGATTAGACAACGATTCCTATATTCCAGGACATATAGATTTAGTTAATCTAGTTCACGATCAATCGGATGCAAAGTTAGCCATACAAATTGTTCATTTGGGAAGACAATGTGAGCATCCCAAATTTGTTCCAATCGCACCCTCCCCAATTAGAGAAAAAACTACGGGACTGATGCCAAGGGAATTGAAAACTGAAGAAGTTTACGATTTAATTAAAAAATTTAAAGATACATCAGTTCGAGCTTACGAATGTGGATATGATATGGTCCAGCTCCATGCTTCACATGGTTATCTTTTAAGCAATTTTGTATCACCTTATACTAATAAACGCAAGGATGAATTTGGTGGAACAATTGAAAACATGGCTAGAATCCTTGTAGAAATCTTTAATCAAACTAGAGATGAACTCGGAAGGAATTTCCCTATAACAATCAAACTCCAAACTGATGATTCAGTACCAAGAGGACTTACATTGGATACAAGTTTAAAAGTTGCTAAGATTTTGGCTGACACGGGTTTTGATGCCATTGAACCTAGCGGAGGGATTTATGAAAGTCAACTTGTTAGTATAAATTCTTATCCCTGCAAATTAGTAAAATCCTCGGAGGATGAAAATTATTTCCTACCAACAGCAAAAAAGCTAAAGCCATTAATAGGGAAATCAAAATTAATTCTGGTGGGGGGTATTAAAAATCCACTCTCAGCAGAAAAAATCCTAAATGACAAACATGCAGATTTTATTTCATTATGTCGTTCCTTAATTTATGAACCAGATTTGCCTAATCGCTGGAGAAGTGGTGATATATCACCAGCAAAATGTATTAGTTGTAATTCTTGCTTAGAAGCAATGAGAAAAGGTCCAGTATATTGTGTAACTAAACGAAACTTGGAAAAAAAGACCAAGGATTAAAATGCTCTGCAGAGTTCTATAAGGGAAAAATCAATAATTTCAAAGAATATAGGATTCTATATCAATAGAGTAAAATAAAGGTTAACTAAGATAATAAAAAAAGGAAGAACTAAACGATATTAAGCTAAATACTTATCTTTTAATAATAGCAATAATCACTATTTTTTGTTATGACAAATTCTTTAAATTATGTTATAGAAAGATAATTAACGACTTATGAATAAAAACGCATATTCGGGTCACTTATTTCAATTTCGCTCTGTTGAGAGAAAAAGGTTAATTCTCTCTTTGATAATTACTACAGCGGTAATGATGGTAGAAATTTTGGGTGGAATTGTCACTAATAGTATAGCACTCCTTAGTGATGCAGGCCATATGTTCACTCATGCTTTCGCGATTAGCATAAGTCTATTGGCTATTTTGATTTCAAAAAAGCCACCTTGTCACCACAAAACTTTTGGCTTGTATAGAGCAGAAGTACTTGCCGCATTTATCAATGGTCTATTTCTTATACCAGTCGTAGGTTTTATAATTTATGAAGCAATCCTTCGGTTTCTAAATCCTCAAAATATAATTGGCTTTTATATGCTTATCGTTGCCATTATTGGATTAGCAGTAAATATTTCAAGCATCTTAATACTTCAAGGTAGTCAAAGAACAAGCTTAAATGTAAGAAGTGTCTTTTACCATATGATTGCTGACGCAGCATCTTCAATTGGAATTGTGATTGTTGCGTTTATTATAATGGCTACTGGTATTGTTATTTTTGATCCTCTTGTCAGTTTAGGTATATCTGCTGTTATTCTATATTGGTCATGGGGAATTCTAAAGGACTCTACTCGAATTCTACTTGAAATGTCGCCAAAGGGAATGAATATTGATATGATCAATGGAGATTTAAAGCAAAATTTTCCAGAAATTATTGAAGTTGATGATGCTCACCTTTGGACAATTATTCCCGGTATGCTTCTCTATTCGGCACATATTAGATTAGAAGATGAGCAAATCAAATCTAATCATCAGGAGTTAATTCTAAGCTTAAATGAATTCTTGTTTGAGAAGTATAATATTCTTGAATCAACAATACAGATCCTACCGAAAGATACTATTCAATCATGTAATTTTTAATGCTTCTTTTCATAAATAATAAAAGAAAATCTTTTAAATTCCGATAGTAAATATTATTTTATTAAAATTTTATATTAAGAGGTTTATTAAATGTCAACTGAAAGAAAGATAGATCCATTTTCTGTGATGATATTAGTAATTGGGATTTTAGGGATAGTATTACTTGCTCCTTTCGATTTCGCTGCATTTTACCTCGGTGCTGGCAATTATAGGTATTCGTGCCTATCTTGTGAATACGCTACTGGAGTAGATTTGACAGCACAGATCATTATATTGATATTATTCATAGTACAAATTGTTATTGCACTAAATGAACTACTACCTAATAAGTTTATAGATAAGGATCTAGGTAAATTTGGAATGGGATTAGCAGTATTAACATTTTTATTTGCTATTATCGGAATTGCTTCCTTTGGGATAACATATAGCAACTATGAATGGTGGCCAGAACTAGGGTTCTATTCATCATTAATTGGGGGAATTCTTAATACTGTTCTGTTTTTTTTACAAGATCGAAATAAATGAAACTAAATTTTAACTTCTTTTTTTTTATTAAGGAAATAGTCATATCTTTTTGGTAAATTTTTCACAAAAGAAATTGCTTTTTTCGGTATAACATAGCACGTATGGGGTTTGGGGATAAGATATATATATTTTTATCACAATTTAGAAATAAATAGAAAAATTCTAAAATTATAGATACAGTAATTGAGAATAGGATATCGAAATCCGGATGAAAAGCGATAAATTAGCTCTTTTTCATATAGCTAAACATGCACATTATGAATTGTTAATTGAGGGCATGATATTAAAAACTGGGATAGATGAAGCGGATACTCCTGAAAAAATCAAAAGAAGGAAATGGGCTTTAAAGTTACGGATTTATAGGACAAAGATTTTATATGCAACAATTTTTGGAATTCTTCCTGTGGTTCCTCTTTTAGGTTATTTCGAAATTTCTGATATTCTTATAAACAGTCTAATTGCAATTGATCTCATAATTTTTCATGGGAGTTTATTTTTAGGATTATTCTTTACTCTGCAATTTTTTAACTTTATTTTAATGGGTATGTTAGAGGTTGGAACAATTATCTCCAATCCAAGTTTCGAATGGCTTAAAACTCTACCGATCCCTAGAAATAAGTTAAAAAAAATTATTTTACTTACTATCCTTCGAAATTTCGATATCCCATTAGTTGTAATAATTGTTGCTTTTCCTATTGTTATGTACATCGGGACTTCGAGTGTGATTATTCTATTGATTAGCATTGGGATATCGATAATTAATGCCGTGTTTTCCTTTAGCATACTCATCATTATCGGAAGCAGGATGAGTAGAATTCTGGTGGTTAACCGTATAAATTCAAGAAAATCACATGCAATTAGGATGCTCAACTTTATCATTTATACTGTAGTGATTCTTGGGAGTATGTACTTAATTCAATGGGCTTTTAGCTCTATTGATGCCTTTTTTATTATGTTTATGAATTTGGAATCACCTGCTCAAACAAATCTAATTCTCAGCAGCATCCCATATCCCTTTAACCCATGTTACTTGATCTTGGATGTTATTGTGGCTAATAGAACTCCAGAACATTTATGGTGGACTAGTATTATCGGCTTCGTTATTCTCGTACTAATTACATTTGGGATTTTTAAAATTGCATCACATCAAGTAAAAAAGTTAGCTTTCTCGGAATTCAGTAATTCTTCCTCTAAAAAAGAGATACAAGTTGATATAAAAACAACTTCTCCTTTCAGAGCTCACCTGCGTAAAGATATGGCACATATGATGCATGATTTTAAGTCATTTATAACAATTATCACAATATTTTTGCTTTCATTTCTTTTTGCCTATTATTTTAACCTTGATAACATTGGAAGATTTGTCCCTACGGAAAATTTAATCTATACCACTTGGGTTGGTTTATTATTAATTGGTCCTATTATCTCCGCATTGTTAATATTTAATTTTCTAAGTTTTGAGGAAACTGGGCAATCAATTCTTACATCACTTCCAATTATTCCTCGTGATCAAGCGAAAGCTAAATTATTTCTTATTTTAATATTTCAAACTAGTGCAATCCTCTTCCCTACTATCATGTACATCGCTGATTTAAAATTCATTACATTATTTCTAGCAACATTGGGTGCAATACCTCTTATTTGGACTTTTACCTTAGTATTGTTTGAGATGAAAATTAACTACTTTGGCAAAAAAAGAGATTATTATGTTATAGAAGAAGTTAATCCTACAAATAGAATGTTTAAATGGACAATCATTTTGTGTTTGCAATACATCCTTAGTTTTTGGATAATTTCTTTCACCTTTAATCTTTATATGTTCTTCAATTTTATAATAATGATTTCATTTTGGGTTTTTATTTCGGTGATTGGATTAATTATTAGTACGTTGATTTTTCTGCATATGTTCCCAAGAATATCTATTGTATTGAAAATAAGAAGAGAGATTAGAAATTGGTTTTCACTGAATTTCAATCATTTTATAAAGGCAATTGTAATTCAATCTCTTGAAAATGGGCAGCTTTTAAGTTTTGATCAATCGATAGAAATCATTTGGGAGGAGTTTTTTGCATCAAATACGTTCGATAAAGATAAAGCAGAAGAATTGGAAATTATAATTGATGCTATGATAAATGGTATTTATCGTGTGGCCAAACGCATTTTCCAACTAGAAAAAAACCAGTATATATAAAGTATTAGTGAAAAAGAACATAGTGCTAATGTTGAACTTTAGTTGAAATAATTATTGGTAAAAAAAATATTCATGATTACATTGCAAAAGTAAATATCATATAAAAATAGAATATTGTTAAGAGACAAGTAATAATTAAATATAACCTTCGCGTTTTATCTTTGAATACCATATCAAATGATATAGACAAGAACCCAGTTATTACAAAAATAAAAGCCAGATTTATGAATATTGCTGTGATAAGAACGACAAGAGATAATATACTTATTATATTTCTATTTTGAGTTTCTAATTCTTCCAATTGTTCATTATAACCCTCCCATTCAATTGTCCCCGCTTCGAAAGCTCGCTCCAAGTCTCGTTGCGAGAAGTAAAACAATTGATTACTGAATCCAATACCAGATTGGCTGATAATAATAACTAATCCCATAATCATTGTGATAGTGAAACTTTTCTTAATGCGTCTGATCTTTTCTCCTCCTGGAATCCCACGCGAAATTTTTTTATTATCAAGTACCGGAGCGCCACATTCTGCACATACATTCCAATTAGTATAAATTGGAGCCCCACAGTCAGTACATAACTTCGCCATAGATTAAAAATTGTAAAGATTTTATATAAACTTTCTTCATAAATTAAAAATTTTTACGGTAGCAAAAATTTTCTAAGGAAAAATTATAAACAATATTGAAAATAGAGATATGGATTACAGTTTCAAAGTTTTTATGGATGACTTCATTCTTCATTAATTAATATTAGATTAGGATGGAAATAAATGAAGGATTTTAAGGGAAAAAACGGTTTTATTACTGGTGCTGCTAGTTCTATTGGTATAGGGCGATCTTTTGCTATTGCTTTAGCAAAACGAGGGATGAATCTCTTTCTTACGGATATTGATTTGGAAGGATTGAAGGAAGTAAAGAATGAAGTTGAAAAAGAGGGCGTAAAAGTTTTTACAAGTAAATGTGATGTATCTGTATATGAAGATTTTGAAAATGCAGCTGATGAGTTTTATAGTAAACTAGGAGAGTTGGATCTTCTAATAAATAATGCAGGAATTTCGATGGGTGGAGATATGCTAAATATTGATTTAGAAGTATGGAAGAAAGTGATTGACACGGACTTATGGAGCGTAATTCATTCGATTAAGGCTTTCTTGCCTCGAATGGTAAAAAGAGGATCAGGACATATAATTAATATTGCTTCAGGCGCGGGAGTAATAGGTTCAGCAGAGCCACTTCCTTATATTGCATCAAAATTTGGTGTAGTAGGGCTTTCAGAAACCTTTTTTGCCCGTTTAAAAAATGTAGGGATAAACGTGTCTGTTATTATACCAGCATGGGTTAAAACTAATATAATTGTAATTGATACAGATAAAATTCAATATCCTCCAAAACTGTTGAAAGATTTTGGGAAGGAAAAACTAGATAACGCATATAAATCACTGATGGATACAATTGCGGTGGGTGCGATTTCACCTGATGAGGCTGTGGAAAAATATATTGAAGGAATTGAAAAGGATCAATTATATGTATTTGACACAGATTTTTATTATGAAATTTTAGCTATGAAAGGTAATGATTCCAAACAATATGAGAATTTCTTAGTAGAAGGACTAATGAATAGAGGTAAAGCCTTTAGAGACCATTTTCATAAGCATGGGATAAATATTGAAGATTATTTGTAATAGATATTATAAATGAATAAACAAAAGTGATTTTTATGAAAGATCTGAAAGGAAAAAACTGTTTTATAACGGGTGCTGCAAGTCCTAAAGGGATTGGCCGTTCCTTGGCAATTGAGTTAGCGAAAGAAGGGATGAACATGTTTATAACTGATATAGACATAGAGAGTTTAGAAAATGTTAAGAAAGAAATCGAATATTTCGGAGTGAAAGTATTTACTAGTAAATGCGACGTCTCAAAATTTGAAGATTGGGTAAGAATGGAACACGAGTTTAGATCTAAGCTTGGAGATATTGATTTGTTAGTAAATAATGCTGGAATTGCTATTGGAGGAGGTATCTTAGA
>JBHLOF010000154.1:0-7457 GCA_048940805.1 Promethearchaeota archaeon | reverse complement strand
ATCCTTTTTATGATTTAATTGTAGAGATTGGAATTGTCAAGTTAGACTTATCTTCTGGCAAGATAACGGTATTATTTGATTCACTTGTGAAAGAACCTACGTTCGGTGAAGATCATAAATCTTCTTGGATTTTTGAGAATTCAAATCTTAGTTTTGATGAAGTACTAAATGCTCCATTGTTAAAGGATGTGATTCCTCAAATTCAATCTATCTTTAATGAAAGCAGTGTAACAGCGTATAATAAATCATTTGACTTAGGATTCCTAAAATCTAGGGGAGTGGACATCCCAAGTGAATTACCATGTATTATGAAAACTGCCACTAATTTACTTAAGATTCCTTTTCTAAGAGGGAACAAAAAGTACAAATGGCCTAGTTGCCAAGAAAGTTTTGAGTACTTTTTTCCTGCGACAAGTTATATTGAAAAACATAGAGCAGCAGATGATGCAACCCATGAGGCAAAGATTCTTTATGAAATTTTTCGTCGAGGCCATCTTCCTTTATTTGAACAATAATACCATTAAATTCTTTATCCTACAAACCACATTTCTCTCGAATCTCATTTTCCGTAAAAATATAATTACATTTTTTACAATAATACGTTCGTTCTAAATTAACCTTCAAAATATTACCACAATTAGGACATTGAATGTAAATTTTAAAGTATTTGAAGTTTAAGTCTAATGATTCAAATGGTTTTTTATTGCAGTTTCCTCTATTACATTCAATACTCATTTTTCCTTTTACTCAACACAATTTTTTTGTTAGTCTTTTTAAAATGAAGATATAATTTTACCCAAGTATTTAAAAGAAAAATTTTTTCCAACAAAGAAGATTCATTAAGAGAGTTTAAATGATATTATGAGCTTTCTTTTGTGATTTTTGTTACATGATTGTCTTTTTTAAAATGAAAGATATCAGTTACAAATGATTCAAGATTTCGTTCGTGAGAGATAATAATCATTTGAGAAGTACCCAAATTTTCAAAAATCGGTTGCATTCGATTTATTTGCTGTTGACTAAATCCATCTGTCGGTTCATCTAAAATCAAAATATCTTTGGTTTTTACTTCTTGATATCTTTCATTGATAATTTTATTTAAAGCTAATCGATAAGATAAAGAAAGAGCGCTTTTTTCACCCCCAGATAAATCCTTAAAGGGGGACTCATATCCATTTACATGAATGATTGGTTGAAAATCGTCAGGTTTTATCTCGACTTCAATATTTCTATCTTCCACCAACTCATAAAACCACTCCTTAAAATAAGTATTGAAATGATGGGCGCTTGAAGCAAGTATTTTTTTTTCGATATCTCTTATAAGAACAGGAAATTCATCACTTATCCAATTTTTGAGTTGATTATTGTAGGTTAGCTTTTCTTGTAGAATCTTTTTTGATTTAATATTCTCTTTCAATTTTAAAATATTCTTTTGTAAATATTCTAATCCCTTTTTATTACTAATTAGTTCATTAGTAGATGCATCTTTTTCAGATTTCATTTTTTTTAATACTTTTTTTTCAGTAGTTAGCTGAGCTTCCATTTTTTTCCCTAATTCCTTAAAATTTACTAAATCAGTGATTTTATACTCTGATAAAATTGCAATTATATCATTTTGATTGTTCTTTATTTGGGTAGATAAATCATTTTTCATTTGGATTAAATCTAATTCTCTTCTCTTTTTTTCTGATAGCAGATTTAGTAAAGATTCCTTTTGACTTTCAATTTTTTGATATTCACGCAGATTCTTCAGCATTTTTTTTTGCTGTTCTATTTGGTTCGTTAAGTTTCTAATTTCTGATGACAATTTTTTTACTTTTAAAGCCGCCTCTGTCAATTCTTTTTCAAATCTAGCCTTTTCATGGATTGTCTGCCCACATAAGGAACATTTACCTTGCTCTAATAACTGATCTACCTCTGATATTTTATTTGTGATAACCGCTAATTCTCTTTCTCCTTTTAACTTCAATTTTTGGAATTTATCAATTTGACTTTCTAATTGACCTTCACTTGAATTTGATTGTAATTCAATTTTTTTTAGATTTTTAAGTTCCTGACTTTTTTCAGAGATTTCCTTTTGTATATTAACCAAAGCTTGTAAATTTTTTTTCTGTTTCCCCTTATAATTGTTACTATTAGATTCCTTATTCTCAATTCTTATTGATTTTTTTGAATAATTATCTAAATCTCGTTGTATTTTATCAATAATATTTTCTTGAGAATCTATTTCCTTTTCTTTTTTATTAGTTTCTGCTTCAAGATTTTTGATTAAATTTTTTATCTCCTCGATCTCCTTCTGTTTTAGATTAATTTCTTTTTCTGGTTCGCCAATTTGATTAATTCTAATTTTATTTTCCTTTATTTTATCGTTTATATAATCTTTTATGATGTCTGTATTCTTAAGTGATATTTCGTATTTTTCAATCCCAAATACTTCTTTTAAGATTTCAAACCTTTCGTCTGGAGCTGCCTGAATAATATCTTTTACTTCTTCTTGAGGAGTATATACTGTATATCTGAATAGAGGGAGTTTAGTTGCTTTTTCATAACGAGAAACAGAATATGAGAGTAGTGATAACACCTTTCTTCGCATATCGGTGGGAGCATAAGTATTTTCTACACCGTTATCGTGATCAATAAAGAAACATTCTAGTTGGGAAACTCTTCCTTTTCTATCTTTTGATAAACCTCGTTTTATTGAATAGTTTTTTCCATTAATTGAAAATGTTAATTTTACTGAAGCTTTACTTTCTCCCCTTCTTAGAAGTGAATCTCCACTAAGATCTCCATGAATAAGAGTCCCAAATAATGCAAATTCTATTGATTTTAATACTGATGATTTCCCACTTCCCACATCACCAAAAAATAACATAGTTGAAGTGGGGAACTTTATTATTTCCTTTCTTATACTTCTTATATTTGATATTTCAATTGAATCTAAAATCATTATTGAGACTCCTTAGATTTCTGGAATTCAAATATATTTAGAAAAGATTGCTTTAACGCCTGGTTATAATTCATAACTTTTGTTCCTATTTGCCTTTCAGTTCCAAGAATACTTAAAAGCTGAAAGATTTTTTTCTCTATTTGAGTTGGCGTAAATTCTTTTATTTTAATCTTACTCGCATGCTCTTTAATCATCCCCGCTTCAATTTCTTCATTTGTTTCTCCTGTAGAAACACTTATTGATTGGTATTCCACGGTTGTAAGAGCACTTTTATTAACTAAAACTTCAAAGGCTCCATTTTCTTTGAATTTTTGAATAATTTCGTTAGATTTTATCTCATATGTTTTACCCGAAGTTAATGCTCCAAAGATTCTAATAGTAATTAATTTTTCCTTGAAATCATTTCGAGAAACTACGTTAGTTAATAAATCTTTAACCTCAGACACAGATTTATTGGTACAATCCAGGTAAATGCTTTTAACGTCGATTACCTTGATCGGTACATATTTTACCTTTAAACTTAATTGATTTTGGATTGTATCTCCGGTTATAACACAAAAACCACCATGTTGTAGAACTTCGAATTCTCTGAAGTCACTCGGGAAGATACATCCAGAATAAACGATATTATTTTTCCTATTAAGTTCATGGTAAAATTCTTTAGTCCTTAATACTTCGGGGATAGTTTTATGAAGATGTCCACCAGCATAGTAATCAAAACCTTGAGGTAATAGAGATTTTGGAGCAGATTCCATATCACTATATTCTTTTGGCTTTAATTCACTTAGCATGGTATGCAAAACAAAAATTTTTGGTCCTTTTTCATTTTCTAGAGACTCACGTTCTAAGTTTTTATAATCTTCAATCTCTAGGCTACGTTTTCTCGCTCGTAATCCTGTTAATTTAATTTCAGTTTTATTATCTTGAGTAAATTCTAATCTCAGTTTCCCATTTTCTGTAATCTTTCCTTCTGAGACATTAGTAAACAATCCTGCTGTAATTAACGGTCGAATCATTGATTTATTTGATGGCGAAAAGTCATGAGAACCACATATTCCATAGACAGGGATTTCATGGTCCTTCAATTTCTTTAATTCTTTTGTTGCTAAATCAATAACTTCCACTTTAGGATTGCTTACATCGTATAAATCCCCGCTGATTATAACAAAATCAACTTCTTCTTTAATTATACCACTCACGGTTTCTTCAAATGCCTTATATCCAAGCTCATTTATTCGTTCATTTCGCCATGCACCGAGATGTACATCCGAAATATGAGCAAATTTTACTTTCATAATGTTATTTTTAAAGATGGTTATATTTTTAGAATCCCGGTGAACCTTTTTTTATTTTCGTATTTGATTTTGATGTAATCCCCTCTAATAGATCTTCAAACAAGGGAATCCTTATAGGAATAGCGAATTTGGTAAAATTGGATGTAACTATGGCTTCACCAATGTCTAAACTTGCTATTGTTTGACTATCATCTGAAAGGTCTTGAGCTGAACTTTCTATTAAGGTTCTTCTTTCTGGACCCATTTCATTTCCGAGAATTATTTTAGTATTCATATTAGCTAATATTTCTCTATCAATTAAACTTGGTAATTGCGTAATTCCGATTAAACCTATATTAAATTTTCGACCTTCTCTAGCTATTTTGCCAAAGACATTATCTCTTGCTTCTAAAACTTTTTTACCTATCACTCTAGGAGCTTCTTCTAAAATAATTGTAATAACTGGTTTTTCTCCTAATTTGTCTTGAAACTTTAATCTTTTGTAATGTTCAAATATATTCTCAACAATAACAGTAGCCACAAAAATCTCTCGAGAACCCTCAAATAAGGAAGTATCAACAATGACGGTTTTTCCTTCTATTAATGAGTTTATAATATTACTTACTGTAGATTCATAACCATTTAAAGTATAAATCCCATTTTCGATTATGTTATCATTTTCATCAAATGCAAAACTCAGTAAAATTGATAATCTTCTTCTTATAACATCTAAGGTATTAGGATTAAGCCCTTGTGGTCTAATATAGGTTGTTTCATCATTACTAAATATTGCTTGAATCCACTTTTTTCTATGTAATCGATAAAATCCAATTAATGCCTCCACTTGGGGTTGTGAAAGGTCAAGAGCTCCCATAACATGCCTAGGCTCTATTAAATTAACATTGAAACCTAAATCGAGTTTCCCAGCAATAGGTCTTATTGTGTAAAAATCAATATACTTTGAACTTTCAGGATGCTCCTTTAATCCTTTTTGAGTTACAGAGCCATAATATTCATTGTGAGGATCAAAAACTAACTTGCCACAGTTATCATTATCCATTAGATTGTAAAGAATTGTTTTTACTAAATTCGATTTACCTCTTCCAGTAGTCGCGGGAATTAAAATATGGTGTTTAATAACTTCTTTTGCTTCTAATCTTACTTCAGTTTTTAAAATTTTGGAACCAGAACGAATTTTACCTAAATTTATAGGATTTTCTATTTTTTCTTCCTTAAAAAATTCTAAATACTCATCCTCTATATCAAATGTATCAGAAAAAAAAGATGGTAACTTTTTCGGCAAAAATAGCTTGTTATCCTTCACGAATATCAATGGTCTTGCGAGTGCTAAAACATAATTCCTTAATTCAGGTTCGTAAATTTTTAAATCGGCTCTTTCTCTTTCTAAACCATATCCAGCCATCAGCTCTAAAGCTGCTTCAGGTATTTGACTCCCATAAAATAAATCCTTAATTTGAAAAATACTATACTCATATTTATCTTTACCGGCAATAAAGAGCTGTCCTAGCTCAAACTCCTGATCCGATTTTTTTCTTAATATTAATTTAACTAAAGACCCAGTAACAAAACTTCCAATTTTATTTCCTAAATCTGACATTTCTTTCAACCCATTAAAATTATCTTCTTATTATATTTAATAAATCATGAGCATTTACAGAGCGTAAACGAGGTAATATGAATTCATTATAATTTTTCTGATCGAATTCTGCAATTAATTGTATTTTTTGAGGTCCCAATTCTTTAAGACTTACTGCTGCTAACTGATCTACCTTGATTAATCCATAAGGGTATCCTGGATAAGAAAGATCATTAGAATTGTTAGCAATATTAGAAATTATGACCTCGCGCTGGTTATGAGTCATTTTTTTGGCTTGGTCTAGTAAAATATCAAATCTGAATGAATAGTCAGAACTTTTATGAAGTTTTGCAAAATATAAATCTGCTTGTTCTTGAGCTTTTGTAATCCTGTAAATAGGATGATAATACCATGGATTATTTGGAAATTTATTGTTTCCGATATACATTATTAATGAATTTAAAGAATTACCGGTTTCAGTAATTAATCTACAACTCTTTGAAAGCCCAGTAACCGCAACCTCCTTTTTAATGGCATTCTTGTATAATTCTTCAGCAATTTCTGTTTCTCCAGTATATCCTGTTTGGAGGGACCCATCTCGTACAAAAATACTTCCTTTATCTAGTTCATTTGACACAAACTTATTTGCATAGGTCCATTCTGCGAATCTCATTGCTATCCCGCCAAAAACTTCTATATTTGGTAAGCTGAATAACCGTTCTCTTATTGAAGGATCATTAATAGAAAACCTTAGATCCTTCTGTGGAAGATACTCTGAAAATTCTGGTTCGATCGGAAAAAATTTTGTGATATATGCCAATTTATCATTATCAAGGATATCTAAGACTGTAGCACTATAAAATTCTATTTTCACAGGAGTATTTATTGGTTCTTTCCATTTATTTGAGGAGAACAATACTCCCGCAACACGATTTAAACTGATATTGAAGTCTGCGCTTCTCAATAAAGGTCCATTACCACCATCTACAAAACCAATATCTTTTAATTCTTTACAATTAGGAATTTCAAATATTTTTTCATCCTGAACTAGAAAAGTTTCCTCTTCTGGGCCACCAGAATGCGGTGTTTCTTCTCTATGATACCCTAATTTGCTTTTTTCTATAAAATTTACGCACTCCTGCAACGGATTTCTTCTTTTTTGAGAACTCATCTTAGAAAAGGGAATGTTTTTTTCCTTAATATATGATTTCTAAAAATAAATCATTAAGACGGCACAGATTTAACAGTTTTCTGATAAATATTTAATTTGTTATTAATAGCTTATTGAATCCTTATTTTTTAAATAAAAAATTAATTGAAAATCTCGCTATCAATAGTTCTTTTTAAACCTAGAATCAATCATATCTAACAAATGGAGGAGTTCTGCTTCGGGAAATAGAGGTTCCACAACTGAATCCCATTCAATTTTTCCGTGATGACTTAAAATCATATGTGTTATTTTATTTTTTAGATCTTTTGGAAAATCTTGAATTCCTTCTATAACTCTTGAAATATACTTTTCACCCAAGACTAAATGACCATATAATCTTCCATCAGCAGTTTTCATAGGTAAATCATTATTTAAAGAAAATTCAAATATCTTCCCAATATCATGCAACAAGATGCCAGTATAAATTAA
>JBHLOF010000044.1:0-32591 GCA_048940805.1 Promethearchaeota archaeon | reverse complement strand
TATGATTGTTCAGCGGAAAGTCCTAAAGGCCGCAGAAATGTTTGTTACGACCGTGAAGGGCAGGAGGCGAGGGAAAAAAAGGGGATAAATCCAGCGGGTAACGCTGTTGATATAGCAGCTGACATGGGCATTGAACTTTTAACAGAAGAGCAATATCGAGAGTTGCAGAAAATTGGAAATTTCGATACGAAGACATCGAGCTGGGTGAAAACACCTTCTGATATTAGAAAATTAGGCGGTGCTATCTTTGCCGATCGACGTTATGACCATGTCTTCGTGTATCATAACAGTGCACCCTCTTTCTATAGCGTGAGGGCCTTCCGTGGCTCGTTAAGGATCTAAATTTAGACTACGATTTTTAACATTTCTTTGATTTTTACCTTTGTTTTCTACGAGCTTTAATTATTATAGGCATTAGTTCTAATTTAACTCCTTTATTGAATTGGATATAGAAAGTAAAGAATTTAAAGAAAAGAAAACATCAAATTCAAATTCTTAAAAAATTATTCATATAACAAACAGATTAAAAGTAAAATTGGAAATAAGTTCGTCACCAAAAATTTCTAAAATTTGGATCATTCATTGCTAATAATTACTTCTTTTAATTAAAAAATACAGGAATCTGAGGATTTATGAATTTTATTGAAGCATTAATCCAATTAATAAGAGAAAAAAAAAGCGTTGTATCCATGGGATTAGATCCAAGAATGGATAAAGATGGAGAAATCCCTCAATATCTTATTGATGAGTTAGAAAATCCTGATAGAATAATTTTAGAATTTAATAAAAGTTTAATAGAAGATACATTCGATATAATTCCAATTATTAAGCCCCAGATAGCATTCTACGAAAAATACGAGGCATTTAATGCTTTGAAAGAAACAATAAAATTTGCGAAAAAAAAAGATCTTCTTGTAATTTTGGATGCAAAAAGGAATGATATTGGATCAACCTCTGAAGCTTATGCTTATACAATGTTTAAAAATTATGGTGCGGACGCCTGTACGATCAATGCCTATTTTGGATTTGACGGAGTTAAACCATTTCTGAACTATAAGGATAAAGGTATTTTTGTTCTAGTGAAAACTTCTAACCCAAGCAGTTCAGATTTTCAAAATTTGTTTAGTTCTAAGATTCTCGACGTTTCTGATGAGATCTCTGAATATGTAGTTAATAATCGTTTACTAAAGAGAAATTATATTTTAATGGCTGAATTGGTAAATGAATGGTCATTTGAACTCCACAAGGTTTTGGACTTTTCTAATTTAGGGGTTGTCGTTGGTGCCACTTACCCTAACGAACTCAAGAAAGTAAGAAATATTGTAAAAAACTCATTCATTTTAATTCCAGGATATGGAGTTCAAGGTGCTCAAGCACACAACGTTAAATTTGGATTTTTAGAAAATGGATTAGGTGGTATCGTAAACTCATCCAGGGGAATTATTTATGCATATAGTAAAAGTGCGAAGCATTCTCAACATGAGTTTAGTAAAGCAGCAAGAGATGTCATTGTTGATATGAATATAAGAATTAATAAGGAAATAGGCTTGTAATCTCATATCTTATAATACATTTCCTAAGTTGGAAAAAATTATATAATTACTATAAACAATTGGGCCCAGAATTAGAATTGCTATTATTATGGATCGCACTATTCCTGGTTTGTGAAGCAAATTGATAAGATTTACAACTATAAACATCGAAAAGACAATAACTATAGCAATAATTCCTGATGGAGGTCCTTGATAATTAGAAGATGACCCATTCGCATACGCTAATAACATGTCTAACAACATAGGAGCACTAATGAATAGTGTTACGCCATACTGGATCAAAAAACTTGTTGTAACCCACTTAAAACTAGTTTTCGATTCCGCTTTGGTAATAGATAAACCGATTTTAAAAATAATTATACCAACAAGAATAAAAACCACTGCGACGATAAAGGGTAAATAATCATTTATATTCTGAAAAAGCATGATAATGTCTTAATATGAGTTGGTTTATCTTATAACGATGAAATTTATATTTCTAATGATTTTTTACTGATTATATTATAAAAGATATAAGTTTTAAATTTAATTAGTTTTAAATTTATTTAATTAGAACTAATCATTTAGAATCTTAATTTATACAATATATTGGAGGAAACTACAAAGTAAGGAAGGTAATATATGCAATGGTAGAAACTGAAGAAAAATCTATTCAAAACGACGAAGATCTTCCAAGAATTGCTGTATTTATATGTCAGTGAGGTTTAAACATAGCAGAAGTAATAGCTACAAAGAATTTAGCTGAATTCTCTAAAACACTTCCTAATGTAGTTGATGCAGTAGATTACATTAGTTTGTGAACAGAACCGGGAGCAGAATTTATTAAAGAAAGAATGATCGAGACTAATGCGAATCGACTAGTGGTGGTTTCTTGTACTCCAAAAACTCATGAACCTGTATTTAAAAGTGTGTTAGAATCGATGGGTATCGACCCTTCTTATCTTGAATTCGCAAATATAAGGGAACATTCAAGCTTTGTACACAAACAGGACAAAGATGGTGCTCAAAGAGTTGCTGAAGATGCCATCCGTTCAGCAGTTGCCAGAGCATCAGTGCTAGAGAAAATACTAATAAAGGAAGTAGATATTACAAAGAAGACTTTAATTATTGGAGGAGGAGTTGCAGGTTTATCAGCCGGGATTGATTTAGCAGAAGAAGGCTTCGAAGTGTATCTTGTCGAGACACAACCTACAATAGGCGGTAAAATGGCAAAATTAGACCGTACTTTTCCTACAGATGATTGTAGTATATGAATTCTGGGTCCTGTCATGCTTCAATCCGCCAGAACCCCCGGACTTAATCTATATACCTATAGTCAAGTAGAAGATGTACAAGGATTTGTGGGTAATTTCACTGTTACTATCAGAAAAAAAGCGAGATATGTAAATAATGATTGTAATGGTTGTGGAGCATGCTGGGAGGTGTGTCCCGCTTATGGATATAATGAATTTAATGAAGGATTAGATTCAAGAAAAGCTATTTACTCATCATTTGCTCAAGCCGTTCCCTCCTTGGCTCAAATTGACATGGAACAATGTATAAAATGTGAACTATGTAAAGCAGCCTGCGAAGTAAATGCAATTGATTTTGATCAAAAGGATGAAATTATAGAATTGAACGTAGGGTCAATCGTAGTTGCGACAGGTTGGGATGAATTCGAACCACCTACAGGATACTTAGGATATAACCAATATCCAAACGTTATTACCCAGTTAAAACTTGAGAGAATTCTGGCACCTAATGGTCCAACACTCGGACATCTAGTTCGCCCCTCTGATGGGAAAGTACCAAAAAAGATTCTATTTATCCAATGTGTCGGATCTAGAGATCTCACAATGAACACTTATTGTAGTTCTGGTGTGTGTTGCATGATTTCGATCAAAAACTCAAAGTTAATAAAACAACACATACCTGATTCTGACATCACAGTTGCTTATATGGATATGCGAGCTGCTGGGAAAGATTACGAAGAGTATTTTACTGCTTCTAGAGCTGAAGGAATAAAATATGTTAGAACAAATATTAGTCGAATAAAAGAAGATCCAGATACGCATAATTTAAAGATTGTTTTGCAGAACACGTTAAGTTCTGATAGATTAAAAGAACTAGAATATGATATGGTTGTTCTTTCTGCGTCTATGGTGCCAGCGAAAGGAGTTGAAAGTATTCAAAAAATATTGAAATTGGAAATGAGTCAAGACGGCTTTTTTAAAGAATTTCACGCAAGATTGAACCCAATCGATACAAAAATACCGGGAATTACATTAGCAGGAGTAAGTCAGGGACCAAAATCAATTGTGGAATCGATTGCTCAAGGAAGGGCGGCAGCTTCTTCATTAGCTAGGCTAATGGGAAAAGATAAATATCGTATTCTCTTAGTTCGAGCAGCAGTTGAAGATAAGGAGAAATGTGCGAAATGTGGATTATGCGAACTCAATTGCCCATATAATGCTATAACAGTTGAAGATGACGGTGCTGAAGTTAATGAAATACTATGTAGAGGGTGTGGAGCATGTTTAGCAAATTGCCCCTCAGAAGCAATAACGTTAAGATATTATAGAGAACCTCAATACGAAAAACAAATTGATGCTATATTAGAAGAAATTTAAAGAGGTGGAAAAAATGGCTAGTCAATCGGTAGAAGATACAAAAATTTTAGCTTTTCTATGTTGGAAATGAGGATATGGAGCAGGCGATATGGCAGGTACAATCCGAGCACAATATCCTGCAACCTTGAGACCAGTAAGGATAAGTTGCACAGGTAGAGTAACACCCTCTCTCATAATGCGTGCTATCGGTAAAGGTGCTGATGGAGTTGTCCTTGGTGCTTGATATCGTGGTGAATGTGACTATGAAACTGGTAATATAATTGCTGAAAGAAATGTTCAATATGTTAAAGAGATCTTAAAAACTACGGGAATCTCACCTGAGAGAGTTCAGATATTTAGTTGCAGCGCAGCAGAAGGTCAAAAATTTCAAAATGAAGCATCTAGGATCTCAGAACTTATCGTAAGTTTAGGTAGCAATCCTATTAAAGAAAGTATAAGTTCTGAAGAAAAAAAGAAAAATCTAGATGATAAGAAAAAGAAAGATTAAACCGAATGAATGAATCTTATGAGAAAATTATAGTCGTAAGACGACAAACCATGATGTAATGGTTTCGGGCATTATGTTTTTAAAAATATTTTTTATTATTTTTATTATTTTTATTTAACAATTCTATAATTCATTACTTAATTTTTAATTTAAAAAACAATTTATAATTGTAATTTCCACTATCTTAGTGAGTCTAGATGGTTAAAGATATCGAAAAACTTTATAGGAAAGCTGAGAAACTTTATAACGCAATGCAATATAAACGAGCAGCAAAGATTTTTAACGATGTTGGGGATTCATATTTAAAATTAGACAAGTTTGAACTCGCTAGAGACTGTTATTTTGATGCCGCTAAGTGTTCAATGAAAATAGATAAATATTTGATTGGCTTGGATTTTCTAAGAAAAGCCGGTAATGCATCTCTATTTAGACATGAATTTCTGGAAGCAAACCAATTCTTTCGAGAAGCACTAAATTATATTCCTAATTTACGAAGTATTTCTGATCGAAACCAAAATTACGTCTTATTTTCATGTTTATCATTTCTGTGTCACTTTGTTAAGGGAGAAAAAGAGGAGGGTTTGAAAATAGTAAAAAGAACTAAAAGTTCTGTAGATGACAAATTTTTCAAAGAAAATTCTTTAATTCATTTAATAACAAATCTAACCATGGTTTCCAAGGAAAAACATGAAAAATATATAGAAAGAATTAAAAAAGACTTTAACAATTTAAAATTTCGGGAAGCAGAAATTATCTTAGTGAAACAAGCATTAGTAATAGGAAAAACCTATACATCACTCATAATTGAGTTAAAACTTGATAAAGAGGTATATACTACGAATGAAGTAATAAAATTGTTTATGTATATCGATTCGAATCCCTTATCAGAAATTACACAACAAGATTTTTACAATTATGTTTTTGATGAATTAAAAATAAATAAAATAGGTGTTACTCTATCAGAGAATCTATCCAATCAAAAAAGACCAGACGTTCCAATCATAATTCACTCGAACCAAAAAAAAGAAATCAATTTTATAATCAAACCACATTTTCAAATAGAAGAATCTATAATAGGTCCTTTTTCTTTGGATTTCGAGTTAAGTGGGGGTCTGATTTTTACCTATGATTATCCACAACTTCGAAAGCCAAAACTTATATCTCCTCCCCCCTCATTAGATATTTCCATCAAAAACTTGAGACCTCCTTTAATTGATCAATCTTTTCCCCTTGAAGTAGCTATTGAGAACAACAGTGAAGGAGAAGCTCTAAACCTTAATATAGAAATAGAAATTCCAGAACCAATAAAAATAATGCGAGGAACTCTTAAGAAACAGATATATTCCCTAAGATCAAATGAAAATATCAAATGGGAAATAAATCTTAAACCTACTGAAGCTGGAGATTACGTAATAAAAGTAAAAAGTAAGTTTAATGACCCTGATCAAAACCTAATTGAAGAAATTAAAGAATTTCCTTTTCCAATAAAACTGTAAAATATCTTTTGAAATAAACAGTTTAAGGATTGGATTAAATTGTTATTGGTTTTTTATGATTATAGGTTAGTTTTTCACATTTTTCTTTCCCGATAATAATATCATCTTCTAACCTTATGCCCCATTGATCAAGCCAATATAATCCGGGTTCATTGGTGTAAACCATATTCTCTTTGAGTATTTCATCATTAGGAACTTTCCAACTAATTCTGGTACCAATATCGTGTGCTTCAAATCCAAGTGAATGTCCAAAACCGTGAAAAAATAATTTTTCATGATCATATCCCTTTTCAGCTAGATATTCACGGCATTTCTTCGCAGGAATACAATTGGGGGTACCGTCGATAAGAAACTTATTAGCGATCTCTTTGGATTCATAAAGTGCGCTGTAAGCTTTAAGAAATTCATTAGAAGGTTTATTCCCAATCCAAAAGGTCCAAGTTATATCAGAACACATTTGATCAATTTGTAACCCTGTATCAATTAAAAGAACACCTGGCTCGATTTTTTTATTAGAGGTGTTGTGATGTGGATCAGCTGCATGAGCCCCTGATCCTATGATAGCTGGGAAGGATGGCCGCCCAAGTTTTAGATACTTACATTCGATCTCTGCCTTAACTTCCCTTTCGGTCATACCTTTTTTTATAAAATCCGGTAAAGATTCTAAGATTTCAATTGTGGCTTTGCACACATTACGTAAGTCTTTTAATTCTTCTTGAGATTTGATGCATCTTAACTCATATATTATTGGTGCTGCTGAGAAAAATTCTGTTTGGGGCGCAAGGTTTTTTAAGGAAAAAAAATCTCCTACTCTGATAAAATCAGCATATCCTGTTCCTTTCAGTGTGAGAAGATTTTCTCCAAAATTAATAGCGATTCTTTTCTTGTTATTAACTATTAGACTTAATTTTGATTTGAGGTCCTCTACCGAATTATAAGAACTTACTGTTGCGTTGACCCCATTATTTTTCAACGCCCTCTCAATCATTGGTGCTTCCATCTCAACAGCAAGAACTCTATGTTCTCCGTCAGCTGCTACATATATATAATGTCGAGCATGTGATCCAACCCCTAATAGAAAATGAGAATTTATATCACTATCTTCATTACATGCAATTAACCAACCATCTCCTTTTAGTTCCTTTAAAAGTGCTTGCGCCTTTTCGAATTTATTCATATGATTAACCACAAATTTTGAATAATAATAAAAATATTTGTAGCTTTAATTTAATTTTGATTTAACATTTAAAAATTTGCCAAATATTAATCAGATATACGCCTGATTGCCTCTTTCAAGGTGTACTCTTTTGGTAGATTGAACAATAAGTAATAAAGTTAATAATCACCATTTTCTTATATCTGTATATGACATAATGGTTAGACTAAATAATGAAGCTAAAAGTTAAAGAAATCAATTTTGAAACTGGAAATACAAAAGATGTCGTTCTAAATGTTAATGATGCTCAAGAATTAGGACAAAAAGCAGGAGAACGTATATTTATTAAAAACGTGAAGTCTAAATCCTTAGAGGACAAGTATTGGACTGCAATTATACAAATCGATTATTCAAATACCATTGTAGAACACGGTGAGATAGGAATATTTTTAGATATTTTGAGAGAAAAGAAAAGTTTAAAAAATGATACTATTGTCTCAGTAAAGCCAGCGGAACCTCCTGATTCATTCCAATATATTCAAAAAAAAATTAAAGGATTAAAATTATCAAGTGAAGAAATAAACAGTATTATTGCCGATGCAGTCTCCGGTTCATTATCAAGAATCGATTTAGCTGCTTTTATAACAGCAGTCTCGATTAATGGGATGGATAATGAAGAGATGACTGCTTTAACCCTTTCTGAGACGAGAAGTGGGGAAATTTTCTACTTTGGGATGGATGTTTATGATAAACATAGTACAGGTGGGGTTCCAGGAAATAAAGTTTCGCTTATAATAGTTCCTATAGTTGCTTCGGCAGGATTAACAATACCCAAATCCTCAACAAGAGCCATAACATCTCCCTCTGGAACTGCCGATTCAATGGAAGTTTTAGCACCAGTTGCGTTTAGGCCTAACGAATTAAATGAAATTGTCTCAAAGGAAGGTGCTTGTATTATCTGGGGTGGAGCTCTTGAAACAGCTCCTGCTGATAATATTTTGATTGAAATAGAGCGTCCATTACATATGGATCCAATAGGACTTATGATTCCCTCAATTTTAACCAAGAAATTATCTTTAGGAGTAAAAAAACTCATTCTCGATATTCCAGTTGGGGAAGGAACGAAATTTTCAAGTCCAGTTAAAGGAAAACAATTCGCTTATTTATTTAAGGAGATTGCTGCAAATGTAGGTATTGAATCTGAATGTGCATTAACATTAGCACACCAACCTATTGGTCACGCAGTCGGTCCAGCTTTAGAAGCTAGGGAGGCTTTAACGTTATTACGTGATTATTCAGCTGGACCGAATTCATTAATAGAAAAATCTACAGATTTAGCTGGTATGATTTTGGAAATGAGTGGAAAAGCACAAAACGGTGAAGGTCAAACCCTGGCAAAAGAAATTCTCCGTTCAGGTAAGGCTTATGAAAAAATGAAAAGAATCATCGAAATTCAGGGCGGAGATCCCGAAATTAAGCCAGAAGACATTGAAATTGGGCCTTTCATGAAAGAATTCTACGCTAAAAAAGACGGTTATATTGTGGAAGTAAATAATTCTATTATCAATCAAATAGCTAAAACAGCAGGATGTCCTAGTTCTAAGAGTTCTGGGGTTGTAATAATAAAGAAGCAAGGTGCAAAGATAAAAAAGGGGGATGTTGTGTTTAGAGTATATTCCAGTAGTGAATCTAAGTTGAAGAAAGCAGAAAAAATATACAATGCAACAGGTGGTCCCATCCGTTTAGGTGGAATGGTTATTGAAAGAATTTAAGAAAATAATATTAAACTGAATTTATGCCGTTAACTCCTCACGCAATTTTTGAAGATTTAAGAAATAAGGATATAGATAAGCATTCTGCAATTGAATTATTGCTAGCATTAATAGATAATGCTGAAAATGTGAACACTCGAATAGAGAGTTTATCTGTATTGAATAATATACAAATTGAAGATGATAAAACTTTTAAGTTTTTAGAGCATCTCTTAATTTCTGATTTAAGTGAAGATGTTAGGAGTTTAACGTGCCAGATTTTACAAGATCATTACAATGAGAAAGCTTTAAATCCTATGATATGGGCTCTTGAACATGAAATTTCGTTGAAATGTTTAATAATAATCATTAAAGCAATAGCAAATGTTGAAAATGATAAAGCCAAAATGGTTCTAGTTGATAGATTAAGAAAATTTCATAAAAAGCAGTTAAATCCCCGTTTAAATGAATTATTAGATAGTTCAACTATTAAAAATTTGACCATAAATGAACTTACACAATTATTAATAAATATCTATATTATTTCCTCCTTGAAAGAGAAATTTGGGTACTTTAAGTTTCGAACAAATGAGTTAGGGCTAATTGACGAATTAGATTTATCAAATATCGAAAGATATGGCTCTGGAATTAATAAACTTGAAGATTTCCTTGAATCAATATTCTCATTGAGAGATCTTAGAAAATGTGATCTGCGGTTTAATCATTTAACAAAAATTCCTGATAATATCAATAGTACACTCGAATATTTAGATTTAAGCTATAATAAACTAACAAAACTTCCTGATCTTCACAATTTTAGACAGATTAAAACTTTGAATTTAAAGTCGAATAGATTAAGAGAATTACCTAATTCTATTGGGAACATATCCACATTAGAAGTATTGAATTTGAGAAATAATGTATTATCACATCTAGCTGAATCTCTAAAATCTCTTTCTTCCCTAAGAATACTTGATTTGCATGGAAATAAATTTAGTGATATAATCATAAATTTAAGTAAATCTATTACAGAATTGGAATTAGGTTGGAATAATTTTAGAACTCTACCAATAAAAATCAAACCACTTTCATTAATTAAAAAGCTAGGCTTAGGGGGAAATAAATTATTAAAGCTTCCTGAATGGTTAGGAAACTACACATACCTTAGAGAATTAGATTTGTATGATAATAAACTTAAAAAAATCCCTGATTCGTTTGGTTCACTCGAAAATTTAGAAAGTCTAAATTTAAGAAATAATGAGTTAACCGAGCTGCCATATTCTTTTATAAATCTAAAATCGCTTAAGATATTAAATTTAAGCTGGAACAATTTTTCTACACTTCCAAATTGGATAGGTTCATTAACTTCCTTAGAGGAATTAAATTTATGGGGAAACAGACTTGAAACTTTGCCGATCTCAATTGCCTCATTGTCGTCTTTGAAAATTTTAGATTTGAATTTTAACAAAATTGAGCATTTACCTTCATCATTGAGAGAATTAGAAAGAAGAAGTGCATTGATAATTAAATTTTAACTAAGGATTTTGAATTTTCTAAAAGAAATCTTCAAATAAAATAAAAACAGTAATTTAAAAAATCAAAATCAATTTTCCTAAAATAATGGAATTAACCCCTGAAAGAATCTACGAAGATTTTACTAAAAATATCATTGATAAACCTTCTGCCACTAAACTCTTATTATCATTAATCGAAAGTAGTGAACGGGAAGAAGTAAGAATCGAGAGTATTGAGAAGCTAAATCACATAGGGGTTAAGAACGATGAAGTATATAAAATATTAGAAAATTTACTTATTTCTGATTCCAATGAAACAATGAGGAATAGAGCTGCGATTGTTTTAAGGAATAATTTCTTAGATAAAGCATTTGAACCTATTAAATGGGCTTTCACCCATGAGGAATCTCCTTCTTGTCTAGCAACAACATACTCTGCTTTAATTGAAATTATAACTAATTTGGTTAATAATCCAAATTCTTTTAGCCGCTCAATCCTACTCTCAGAAGTCAAAAATATTAGAAGGAAAGAATTTAAACTAGGATTTGAAGCACTTTGTGAAATAGATAATGTGGAAAATATCACACTAAAGGAATTAGGGGATATTATAGTTGATTTCTTGACTATTAGTCTTTTAGAAAAATCTTATTGGAGGTTAAAATTCAAAATAGAAAAATGTAGGATTGTTGAATTAGATTTTATTTTTAAAGGATTAACAAAATTGCCTGAACCACTTCAAAACTTAGCTCATCTTAAATCCCTTATACTTAGGTATAACCAATTAACTCAATTACCTGATTGGATAGGAAAATTGCAAAGCTTAAATAATCTAAATATCAATGTAAATAATTTGAACGAACTCACACCTTCAATAGGGGATTTAGTTGCTCTAAAGGAATTATATTTATGGAAAAATGAGCTAAATTATCTACCAAACTCGGTCGGCAATTTAATAAACCTAAAAATTTTAAATCTTAGATTAAATCAACTAAAATCTTTACCATCAGATATAACTAATCTAACATCTTTAGAGGATTTAAATTTACACGATAATCAGCTAATAGTTTTACCAGAATCGATTGGAAATCTGAAATCACTAAAATTTTTAAATTTAAGTTGGAATAATCTCGAACGATTACCGCTATCACTAGGTGATCTCTCTTCTCTTGCATTCTTAAATTTGGAAAGAAATGAATTATGTGATCTTCCAACCACGATTGGTATGCTTTCATCTTTGGAGTATTTAAATTTAAGTGATAATAATTTAGAAAAGATTCCTGATAGTATTGGAAATCTCCGTTCTCTTCGTTATTTAAATATTTCAAGAAATAAGTTGTTTAAAATTCCTGAATCAATAGTTTCACTTGACAATTTACAAGAATTGTATTTGGGGGAGAATAAACTCTCATCAATTGCTAAAAAAATTACTTTATTAGAAGAGAAGGGAGTTTCAGTTCATTATTAACAACTAGTCCTCATTGAGTGTCATACAGTTCTTTCACTTCTTTAACCGTTGTTACATCTTTGGGTGCTTTTTCATATCGAATTCTTTGAAAAACTGGAAATCTCATAGAATAACCTAAAGTGGCAAATTTATCACTAATTGTAATTTCATCACCAATAATCTCCATAACTACTTCAGGTTTAAGCCAAATATCAGGAGTATCTTCACATATAACATTATTAGGTTTTTTATCAACTCTGTATTTTTCCATTTCTTGTGTTAAAGTCTCTGACAATTCATCTGTTAAACCGGAAAAAAACCGTGTGAACGCAATGAATTTATCTATATCAGGATCATATACAGCACCTATATAAGTGCCTATTACTCCCGTTCTACGACCTTTTCCATAGAAAGCTCCTACTAGGACAACATCAACCGAATCTTTTAACTTACCACCTTCTAAACTTTTTAATTTTAACCATAGGAATCCCCGATTCCCTGCCTGATAAATAGCATCATCTTGAATAGACTTTGCCATAATCCCTTCATTTCCCTCTGATCTAGCAGTTTTAAAAAAATCTACTAATTCTTCCGTAGTATTTATCATTACTGATTTTACCAGACGCAATTCATCTCTTTCATTAATAATTTCTTCTAATTTTTTACGACGAATTGGCAACGATTTATCTACGAATGACTCATCACCGTATTTTAATAAATCAAAGACAAATAAACATACAGGAACTTCCTTAGAGATATCTTCAACGTCATACTTCCGGCGTCTTTTACTTAAAACTTGGAATGGAAGCATTTTTTCATATACATGGTCCATAGCTACAACTTCTCCCTCAAAAATCACCTTATCTGCTTTGATGTTCTCTTTAATAACCTCGCATACGTCAGGATATTGTTCAGAAATATCCAATAAACGGCGGGAAAAGAGAATAACATTATCACCTTCTTTATGAATTTGGAGTCGTTCCCCATCTAATTTATATTCTGCTATAAATGGCGTTCCTAATCTATTAAAAAATTCGGTATATATGTCTCTTGAGGCAAGCATGCTAAGTGTAGGCGTTCCGTATTCTATATCAATTTCTCTCACCTTGTCTAACCCTTGTTCAGCTAATATTTTTGAGATTTCACCTAGGTCAGGATGTAAACTATAAGCTCTTTCAATAATTTCTTTGTTATCTCTCGAACCTGTGAAAGCCAACGCTAACCCTTCGATAATTGTAGGTGATTGAACACCCACTCTTAAGGTAGACGTTATTATTCGTAATAAATATTTAGTCTCCAGTGGAGTACTCTTTCTCATTAAACCTCTCAAGATACCCAACTTGATATCGTGAGATCCTGAACCTTCAGTTAAAGCAATTTTCTTTAATTCTGAATATAAATCAGAAATCTTTAAGGAAGATAGTGTGCTAGTTTCATTATAATCAAACAATGATTTTTGTTTCTTTTTTTTAGATAAAATCAATTCTGCTGTTGCTCCGATATCACCTTGCTTAACCAAGACTTCTCTAATTCTTTTTCTTTCTATTCCTGAGTGTAATGATAACGCTTCGATTATCATTTTTTCAGCAATTCCCATTTTTGGGAATTGTTTTATGTTTGGGACTAACTGTCCTTGTAATAGATAAATAATACTATCTAAATCCTCGAAATCTCCATTTTCTTTTATGTCTCCGAAAAAGTTAGACAAAATATCTATCATTTCTAGCCTTTTTGTGGTGCTTTCTAACTCTGAAAACAACTGTGCTAATTTACTGAAATTCATCTTTAGCTATTGAATAATCAATTTGAGTATTAGATCATTTCAAAAATCTAATAAATAATAAATAAGATAATAATAAAAAATATTAGGTTTAAGGATTTTTAAATTAATTTTGAGAGTTCAATAAATTTCTTCTGTATCGCAGTTTTAATCTTCGGATCAATTCTATTGAAAGAATTTGCTGCAAAATTTATTTTGCTTCCTTCTTTTACATTAAAGGAACAGATTGGTCCATCCATTTCCTCAACAGAAAAGCTTCCATCTGACTTCTTAGATATCCAGATATCGTCAAAATGTTCTATAATAGCACTGAAAACAAAAGCTATTCTAGCATCAGTATTTAAACTAGATTTAGAGACATGTATAGCAGGTGCAGGTTGTGACTCTGTTGTTGAAGGTTTTATTGGGGGTAATACTTCTACATCATCATATTCAGAACCAACTTCTTTGGGTTTTGAAGGAATTGGGGCTTTTACAGGTGAGACATGCGTAGGTGTGGGTTGTGCTGGAGTAGGTGTCACTTCAACTTTAGGTTCTTCTTTAACTTTTTGAGTTATAGGTTTAGGAGCGACTGCACCTGATTGAAAGGTAACTATATAATTATCAAGTGCTGTAAATGATTTTTCCAGAACTGATTGAAGTTCATTATTTAAATCGGTATCCTCTGGAACTTTTCCAACCTTTCGAGCATCTATTTCCTTTATCACCTTGATATCCCTACCTATAATACTTTTTCCAACGGTATAACCATGACCCTTTAACGATTCTGCTTGTCGTAAAGCAGTTCTTCGAGCAACTAAACCTTGTTGAACTCCATGCCATAAAAACAATGACTCAGAGCTTTCATCCAAGACAATTATTGAAGTATCCGGCATGAAACTATCTTTACTCCAATTTATTGCCTCAATTTCTCCACCAGGCTTAACATTGAACATGAGAGCGAGATTTTGCGACATGGTAAATCTTTTCCTTAATCTCTAGATAATATTTGTTATATGCATGTTTTTTTGCTATAAATAAAATAGTGTTAATAAATTTAAAAATTGAGTTTTAATAGAATATTTAAAAAAAGCTCAATGAATAAATTATTAAATTTACATAATTTATTGAAGTTTAATGAGTGAAAGAGTACTAAAGTTTACAATCCCTAAAGGAAGTTTACAAGATACCATAGCTTTATTTTTTGAAAGAGCTGGTTTAAAATTAATATTCGCCTCAAAAAGAGATTATCGACCGTCTGTGGGTGATCCAGAAATTTCAATTAAACTTCTTAGACCACAAGAAATACCGAATTATCTTGTAGGGGAAAATGCATTTGATATAGGGATCTCGGGACTTGATTGGGTCAAAGAAACTAATGCGGATGTAGAACTTTTATTAGATTTAGAGGTAGGTGAGGTATCGATTGTCTTATGTGCTCCCAGTAATTGGGAAAAAATGAATACTTTAGATGAAATTATTCAAGCATTTTTTGATGCCGGAAAAACACTTAGGATTTCGACTGAATACCTGACTCTATCAACGAATTATTTGAAAGAAAACAAGACTTATAGAAAAATATATAGTGAAAAAACTCCATTAGTTATTACTCCATGGAAAACATGGGGTGATAATGAAAAAGTCAAGATTTTCCTTTCATTTGGGGCCACAGAAGCAAAACCTCCAGAAGAAGTGGACCTCATTATTGATAATACTTCTACAGGAACAACATTAAAAGATAATAATTTAAAGATCATTGAGATTATTGATACTTCTACAGCGGTTTTAATTGCAAATAAAAATGCTTCACAAGATGCATGGAAACAAGAGAAAATAAAGGATGTTCTTGTTTTATTGAAGGGAGTAATAGAAGCAAGAAAAAAATTACATATTTTTATGAATGTAAAAGAGGAAAACTTGAACAAAATTTTGAACAAATTACCTGCATTAAAGCGCCCCACAATCTCAAAATTAGCAGGAAGCGATGGTTGGTATGCTGTCAATACGATTATTAGAAAAAAGGAATTTCTTGGATTGATTCCGCAATTAAGAAAATACGCCCAAGGATTAGTAGTCCATGAACCCCGTCAAATTTTACCTTTAGAAGAAATAAAATAGGATAAATTGGTTATAGTGATACTTCTAAAAGAAATTAATTCTGACCAAATTACCGAGGAATCACTTTCAAATTATATTCCTCGGGCATCTACTCAAATTGAATTAATTAAGGATAAAGTTTTCTCAATAATTCAGGGTGTAAAAGAAGATGGTGATAAAGCTCTCATTAAATATACTAAGGATTTTGATAAGGTAGAATTATCTTCTTCACAAATTCGCGTTTCTGTTGATGAAATTTTAGAAGCTTATGAAAAATCGGATAAAAATTTGATTGGAGCTATACGGGTTGCGAAACAAAATTTACTAAAATTTCAACAAGCTCAATCCCGAGAAGATTGGATGATCGAAATAGAAGAAGGTGTTTCAGCAGGACAGATATATCGACCATTAGATAGACTCGGAATTTATATTCCTGGAGGTAAAGCGATTTACCCCAGCACAGTTCTAATGATTGCAGCACCTGCTTTTGTAGCAGGAGTAAAAGAAATTATAATGTGTTCCCCTCCTCAACAAGATACTAAAATGGCTTCCGCAATATTGATTGCCGCAAATGAATTTGGGATAAATAAAATATATAAAGCTGGTGGTGCTCAAGCCATAGCTGCTATGGCTTATGGAACAAAAACAATCCCCAAAGTTCAAAAAATTGTAGGTCCCGGAAATATTTGGGTTAATGCTGCAAAACAATTACTTTCAGATGTTATCGCAATAGATACACCAGCTGGACCATCTGAGATCTTAATTATATGTGATGAAAATACAAATCCAAATTATGTTATAGTTGATTTACTCTCTCAGGTTGAACATGATCCTGATAACATTGGAATAATCGTAACCGATTCTGCGAAGCTGATTAATCAAATAAAAGAAATCCTTTATTATTATGTAAATAACTCAAAAAGAAGAGATATAATTAAAAAAGCTCTAGAGAATAATTCATTAATAATAAAAGCAGAAAATATTGATGATTGCATAAGATTAAGTAATCTTATTGCTCCAGAACATTTAGAAATACTGACACAAAATCCAAATAAATTAGTAAAAAAAATTCATAATGCAGGAGCTGTATTTTTAGGTCCCTATTCTCCTGTATCGTTAGGAGACTATTGTGCTGGGACAAATCATGTTCTACCGACTGGAGGTAGTGCAAAGGCTCATTCTGGTCTAAACTTGTTTGATTTTGTAAAGACTATTGACGTCCTCGAATGTGAAAAAAAGGGTTTAATTAGACTCAGTAATACTGCAATTAGATTATCAGAATTCGAAGGGTTACATTCTCATAAAAACTCAATTGAAGAAAGACTAAAAGATAAAAATTAGAATTAATTTATTAAGTACTAAAATTATTGGATTTTTATGAGAAAATCAATTATTATACTTATTTTTTTGTTATATGAGGGATTAATAAAATGGAATTGAATGAACTAATAAGAGCTAATTTAAAGAAATATTCTGCCTATGAACCTGGTGAACAACCAAAAGAAAGTGGTTGGCTTAAGTTAAATACCAATGAAAATCCTTTTCCCCCAATTCCCGAGATAATAGCGGATATCAAAGCTGCAGTAGGTGAAAAACTTAGATTTTATCCTGATCCAACAGCATTCGAACTACGTAAAGAAATTCTTAATGTATTACTACGAGATAAAGATACGTTGACAAATAGGAATTCAGTTTTCATTGGTAACGGTTCTGATGAGATATTTGATGTTATTTTTAAAGTATTTATTGATCCTGGGGATGAGGTTGTAATGTTTTATCCCTCGTATGGATTTTATAAGGTATTAGCTACGTTATATGATGCAAAAATAACCGAGATTCAATTAACCGATGACTTCTCAATTCCAGATTCTGCTTTTAATGCACAGGGTAAGCTTATGTTTATCAATTCACCAAATAATCCGAATGGTAAATCATTTGGGAATGCAACAATTTTAAAATTATGTGGGAGTTTTCCAGGTATTGTTATTTTAGATGAAGCGTATGCTGATTTTTCAGATCAAACAAGTTTACCCTTATTGAAAAAAGTTAAAAATTTAATAGTAAATCGTTCTTTTTCCAAAAGTTTTTCATTAGCTTCCCTGAGAATGGGATTTGCATTAGCAGACCCAGATATAATAAAAGAGATGAATAGGGTTAAATTACCCTACAATACCAATTATATTGGTCAGATTGCTGCGCTATCATGTATCAAGTATAACAATAAAATTTTCGAAAGAAACAAGAAAATAATTGAAGAAAGACAAAGGTTATCAAAAGAATTAGATAGCTTTGAAGGAATTACTGTATTACCCTCTGATGCTAATTTCATTTTTATAAGATTTGAAGATAAATCTAAAACACTTAAATTTGTTTGGGATCTAAAAGAAATGAAAATACTTGTTCGACACTTTAGTAAACCAAATCTCTATAACTATATCAGAGTTACAATTGGATCTGAAGAAGACAATAACAAATTTTTAAATGCTTTTAAGAAAATAGCAGACAAATATTTAAAGCAATAAATTTATTAAATTTATAACATTTGAAATTGGAATTTTAGGCGAGTTGGTAAAGATACCTAATGTTTTGTTTTCTTCAGATACTCCAAAGAACGAGGTTGAATGCCAATTTTGCGGGTATAAAATAGTAAAACCTTTTCCTAAAGATTTTTTATGTCCCAAATGCCGTAAATTTTTGCCCTTAATCTATGAGTTGGTAGTAGGCAAGGAAGATAAGGCTCCAGCTAAGGAATTTAAAACAAAAACGACTACAGTGTCATCCAAATTTAGAGGAAAGGTAAAAGTAAAAGAGAAACCAAGAGTTATCAATTTGGATGATGAAAAAATTATGTTGACAAAAGGGGAGTACGTTAGGTTGCTCGGAATTACTTCAACAGAACGAACACAGTTATTTTGTAATAACGAGAAATTAGAATATTTATTAGAGTTATCTAATAATTTAGATCTAATTGCCACAGGGATTTTAGGTGGTGAGCTTGATAAAATGACCCTTATTACCGAAGAGGATAATGTTGAAGAAAAATGCCAATTTTTTGTAAAAGATGAAATAATATATCTCGCATTTGGAAATTTTCCCGATAAGAAGGGAAAATGGCTCCTTGAACAAATGTCAAACAACTTTACTGAATTGGTAAAAGGTAAAGAGGTTAATCAACTTGATAAATTTGAGAAATATGAAATTCAAATTGCGTTTAGAAAGCGTGCTACGTCGATTCTGGCAGAATACTTAAAACTGCAGGAATTTATCACGGATCAAGAAATTAATCTTGAAGATAATATTCGTATTGATTACTTTGGATTATCCAGTATGTCTATAGGGGTAATATCCTTACTGTTAGGTGATGAATTGATTACTGAATTGAATATGGAATTTGAAACCCCCGATGATGAGAAAGAAATGAAAGAGTCAATGATTACAGCACGGATAGAAGCTATAGCAGCAAATACTCAGGGGAATACTGGTGCTATCCCTCGTTGGATTGCGGTAAAATTAGGATTTCAACATTACAGATTTATTACCTTTAAAAAATATCAAAATGACTTTTTTCTTTCTTTATTATCTGAAGGGGATCTAAGAAAATTAGACCAAGTAGAGAAATTATTGGATTTTGATATTAATGAAGCAACATTAACCCCTTTCGCAGGAAATCTAAAACCATTTAACCAACTAAGAGCCACTCTTGAATCCAAATTCAAAAAAAGACGAAAATTTCCTCCCTTTAGGTTTGAATAATAAAATAAGTATTTAATCCGTTATAATAAGTAATAATAAAAAAAAATTAGTGCTAAAAAAAAGAAATTTATTCTATAAGTTGAGTCTTACCCGAACCCCAAACACCAAGAGCAACACCAAGTTCTTTATGTTCTTTTGCTGCCTCCTTGACTTTCTTTCCTTGCATTACAGCATCAATTGCTTGCCGAAACGCTCTTGCTCCAGCTATTGGTCCATCTGGATGACTATGAATCCCACCACCACTACCTATTAGAATATCATATCCCGCTTCCTTTATACATTTCTCAACCATCCCCTGTGTGATTCCACCAGAAGGCATTGGTAATGTAGGCCTAATATGCTGAAAGGGGTATCGAAGAGCTTTAAGATTTTGCTCGTATCTTTCTTCAAGGATTTCTGCTTTACCATAAGGTGCAGGGATTACCACGGTATCTGCTCCACAAATTCGTGGTAATTTAGCAAAAGTTAACATACTTGTCAAACCGGTCCAAAAACCACCAAAATATGCTCCCCCGAAATCCATATGTCCTAAAATTGGGACTTTTATTGAAGGATCCTCTGCGATTTGTCGCATGGCTTCGAAACCAGTCGTTAAATAGTTTATCATTAAAGCATTTGCCCCTAACTCAATCATCTTATCAGCATATTCGAACATTTCTGGAAATTTTGTAGTGATATTGATTGTATATAATGTCTTTTCACCTTTCTCCGAATCTGCTTTATCAACAGCTTCCATAACTTTTACTATTCTATCTTCAAGTCTATTGAAAGATGGATCAGAAATTAATTCATCATCTTTAACCACATCGCATCCACCAACTGCAGCCTTATAAACTAAATCTGCTGCAACTTCAGCAGTATGGCCCGTACATGGCTTTACCATATTATTTAGAAGAGGACGCTCAGGTATTTTTAATAGATCCCGAAGACCATCAATTCCGAATTTAGGTCCCTTGAAATCTTTTAACCATTCTTTAGGAAAGGCTAGATCAACTAGTTTCAAACCATGTGTAATACTGATATTCCCAATTACTGTTGAAAACAACATTGGTATACCCATTCCTTTAATATTCACAATAGGAAACCCTATCTGTACAAAGTATGTTCTTTCCTTTATATCTTTGGGAATTCCATATTCGTACATTGGAATTTCATACACTCCAAGCACTCGTGCTACGTGGTGCTTTCTTACTTCTTCTGTTTCAGCAGGCACTCTTACCCAAGTTCCTGTAGATTGTTCAATAGCTGCAAATCTTGAAAGGTAATTGACATTCTGACCTTTAGGTTTCTTTATAACATAGCTAGCAATAATATATTTTTCTAGATCGATCCCATCTAAACCGATTGCTTCAGGAATGTCAAGATATTGAGCACATGATTCAAAAAGGTTTTCTTCTTTCATATTTTCTCACTTATAATGCAAATTTAGATATTATTATGATATCTTAATACAAAAAAACTCAAAAATATTATGTTGTATAAAAGAGAGAAAAAAATAAAAAAAATATAGAAGATTAATCTTCAACTTTCGCTTTTTCTTTTTTAGCCGCTTTTAAATTCGAGTAGGTGTTTTCAAGTACATTTAGATATTCGATTAAAACTTGATCAGATTTTGACTTTTGGTCATAAACCGTTTTAATAACATTCATTAGATACTTGGGGAAAACTAGAGTCAAATGAAAATCTGAAAGTAAAGCATAGTATTCGTTTTCTCTTTCATCCTGAAAGACTTGAATCATCTGCGTATCCCAAAGCAGTTTCAATACGTCATCAAGCTCTTCAACCCCTTTTTTTCTAAGTTTCTCTAAACTATTCTTAGTAACTACAGCTGTTCTTAGCAACCTTAAAGTCTCATATACCTGAGGATTCGTTATAATGTCCAATACTCTAAGATTATCTCCATCAGAAGGACGATAATTCTGAAAATAATTCCTCACATCAGATCTATAGGTTTCTACTAATTGAGATGGTAATCCCCGATTAGCGGGATCCTTTAAAATGTACATCGGGGGGACACGCATGACGACAACATCTTTTATCAGAAAAATTAATTCTGAAGGCATCCCTTTCACGGAGGCTTCTTTAACTATTTCACGTTTAATAAGCTCCATTATAATCCCCTCAACATCGATAAATCCTTGTTTATATCTGTCTTTTAACCAAATCATCAATTCTGACTTTGAAACCACTCCTTCATCTCTTAAGCGATTGATAATCATTCGTTTTAGTTCATCTTGATAAGTGAGTGCTAAACGTTGTTCATCTGTAAGTGTAGGATATACTGATAATCTTTGAAATAAATTAGGGATCATTTGTAGGAATGCGTTCTCTTCCAAATTCCCCAATATAATTCTGGAAACATCTATTAATCCTTCTTCATAAGCATCTGGATCATCATCTAGATTTAAGAGTAGAAGAATGTAAAAATTCTTGTCTGGTCCTGTATAATAGGATGCAATGTTCAATGACCCTATCATTAAACTAATCATCCCTGATTCTCCACTATACTCATGAGTGCTATAAACTTGCATTAATGTCTTTTCGGTTAGTATAATTTCCTCAGGATATTTAGTTAATATTTCAGTTCCGGCTCTATCATCCCACTTCATTATTACTAATCCTACGGGCATTTATGTTCCACCTCCTTTGAGATTTTGAAATTCTACGTTTGATTCAGGTAGTTTTTTCTTTTTCTTATCTTCGATTCCTAATGTTTTTTGCAAGGATAACCCAAGTATTTCCCAACTCTCACCAAGTTGCTTTACTAAGTACTCATCTTTTGTGGGATATAAAAGCGAATCTGAGATTGATTTCTTACCTTTAATCTCCTTCTTCATTTTTCTTGCTTTTTTAACAAAAGTGGGTATCCTAGCTTGTTGCACAGTACGATATATAGTCAAACTTGCAACTACTGCAACTACCGCACCAATTATCATTAAAAGATAAAAGGTGGGGAAACCAAATGTTTGATGCATATTTACTACAATGGTAATTGTTTCTAATTTCGTCTCAAAGTCTTGTTTTTCAATAGTAAGTGTTGCGGTAAATGTTGCTGGTAAGAAGAATGCATCTGCAATCTTGGGGATATATAGTGTATAAGTCCCCCCTCCAGTTTCATTGAAGTAATAATTTACTCCTTTAAAAGTGACATATACATTAGCACCTAGAATTGACACGGATCTATTATTATTATCTGTAAGAGTTACCGAGAATTGTAATGGTGCTCCTGATCCAACACTAGTCTTAAAATTTACAATTTCATCCGACCAATCAATGTATATCTCCCTTTTATTAATTATCAAAGAAATAATGGCAATACGATGTTCATAATTAAGCTTGTTTAAAGTTACAATAATTGAATATTCACCAACTTCACGTGATCCAGTATCAATATCTAAAACATATTTATTTCCAATGATTTCTGTCAATTCTCCGGTTTCAGTTGTACCTGGTATGACATCTCCTTGTTCATCTAGTTGTTGCATTAGAAAGCTTTTTTCATCTAAATTTGAAACGGGAGTATCTGTAAATACATCCTTGTATTCAAATGTGAAAGTTTTTGTATCATTGATGAATATATTCGAAGATACATAGAGCAATCCTGCTGAACCGTTTATTGTCGTTGGTCTTGAAATGATATTTATATACATCCCAAAGTCTTCAATCATCGAATAATTCTCTCGAGTAACCGAAATATCAATCCGATACTTACCTACATTGGTTGCTAGTGAAGTGTCAAAACTGAAATAATAATACTCTGCTATTGGTCCTGATATTAGAGATCCTGAACCATAATCCCATTCATATGTGAAGGTGTCAGGCACAATTGCTCCATTTGTAAGGCTGTCATAATATCTAGCGGCAATATTTACGGTATTCCCATAATATTCTGAGATCTCATAATCAAGTCCTACGTTCTTAGATAATTCATCCGGCATGGAGGTATAATTATGCAAAGTTAAACCTGCCAATTTTGCTGAGACAGTAATTCCAATATATTGATCTATAGGATCATTCCAGAATGGCTTATAACCACTTACTAAGGCAAAATAAAATTCAGATCCATCTCCTGCTGACAAAAAGCTAGAATTCAACATGATAGTGAAGTTACCCGTTGGTCCTGATGCTTGACTCATTGATTGTTCAAGTATCTTTTGTCCTGTTTTTGTATAAATTGTCCACGTTGCAGTAGTAGTAAAACCCAGTCGATTCCAGTCACCTTCCCATGTTAGACCACTGTTGTTCGACGTTTCATAAAGAGCCCAGAATGACATATTATCTCCCCAGATAACTTCAGTATCTCCTCCATAATCTGTGAAATTTGCGATTCTTTCAGTAAAATTTAAACCATCTAAGAAAAATACTAGCAAGGATGCTTTATCTAGTGTATAGTTGTAATAGTCTGTAAGTACAGGTGTACCCTTATCAGATATTTTTACTTGAAAAAATTGCTTCTGACCAATAACCCATAAAGTGAAATTATAAACCTGTTCGGTTTTATACCAAAAGCCGAAATCTTTGGTCAAATCTCCATATGCATATCCAGTTGTATCCGTTTCCAATTCTACCACATCGATACTTGTATTATTTAATTGTACTTTGACAGATACCCCAGTAACGCTTTCTGTTCCTGTTTCATCCATAACACGTATATTTAATTTTGATAATGTTGTTATGACAGATTCTGTATAGTTCATTATTCCCAAACGGTTAACTACGCTAGAATTTAATTGAGTAGGATTTTCGATAGTATAGTCTGAGTTATCGTAGTAAATTGTATAGTTATAACTTGATCTGTTTAACCAACGAAAAGTTGTTTTCCCTGCAGAATCTAATATTAAAGATTCTAACACTTCATTCGTGCCGGCACTAACATTCACATATCCATAATTTAAAGGATCTCCATCCCAATCTTCAACTTCAAAATCTATAGTCCATAAATCTACTGTAACATTTGTTTCCGCGCTTAAACCCTTAAACTCTACCTCATCCGAAGGATTTATACGGCCATCAAAAACAATCTCCTCATATAATCCACTATTCAATGTATAATTAACAGTTATATTATAGAATCCAAATGGGACCTTGGTAAAAGAAACAGTTCCATCTGATGAGGTATATTCTGTATAAATTGTGCTTCCTACTTCCAGAATATGTGTTAAGTTATCCCATAAAGAAACCTCAGCTCCAGGAACTCTTCTACCATCTATATCTTTCACTATAATAGCGACGCTGGCAGCTCGTTGTGTTACAGGTAATAAATCTGTTTGTACTGAGTAATAATTAGCCAACCATTCTATTTCATCAGGTGCTACAGCATACTCAAAATATCGAATTTCGTCAATATTTCCGCTATAATAGATGTTATTTCGAGTTCCATTTACTATTGATGCTTCTGATCCATCTCCAAAAAAGCCCCATCTATCAGTGGTTCTACCAAATCCTAATCCATTCATGGCATTAACCCAACGATTATCCTCGACACCATCAACATAAATTATTTTGTCTGTACCATCATAGACTACACTTGCAAAATGCCAATTACCGTCATTTAATCCAGTTGTATTACCATAGAAATCATTTTGACCACTATATCCTTGAGCTGAGCTTGAAAACCCAATTTTTCCATCTCGTGGATCAATATAGAAATTAAAATATTCAGATCTATCGAAGTCGAAAAATGCCCAATTACTACTGTAGCTTCCACCTGTGTAAAGAGTTTTAAACCAACAACTAACAGTTACTTGTTGGATCTCATTAGTATTTGTAAAATGCAACTCATCATTTATATAGACAAAATCATGAGATCCATCAAAGTTAAGAGAATAAGATCCGATAGCGCTATCGGTATCATAATCTGGTGAATAACTACTACTAGTACCCCACAGGGTAGCATTAGCAAAATTCAATGAATCTATAACATTTGAACCATAACTTCCAGAACCTTCCTCAAAACTCCACCATGAACTTCCAGAAGGATCATAACTCACATGGTTAGGGCCTCGATCATTAATAGAAGCATTACCCCAATACATATATGTATCATAATCTGAGGTGGTTGAAGTGGAGTTTGTTTCAAACCAGATAGTCGCTAAACCATTTGATGGAAAGTCTTTTTTTACATAATAATTTCTTACGGTATCATCTTCTACAATTCTGACATCATATAGATCAGGATCCATATTATAATTATCCCTTAATATCGTATAATCGAATTGAATACCAATATAGTTATCTGTTAAGTTGTAATTTCCAGGATTTGTAATATTAATGCATTGTCTCCATTGATATGAAACATTCCACCAAGAATCTTCTCCAATACCATTACTAATTACAGGAATTTTTAAACTTTCTTCATTAATATCTGCTTCATTATAAGAATTACTTTTATTGTTAAAAACTAATGGGGCAACAAAGAATATTGTGCTCAAAGTTATCAAAAGCAGAAAACTAGCTGAAATTCTATGTGAAATTTTCTTTTGTTTTGTTTTCATATTTTTTCATCATCTATGTTCAAAAGATTTACATAAAGACTTTCTTTTATAATGCAAATTTTTGTATTTAATTTTTTATTTTGTGATAACATTTGTAATTCAAAAGTTAAATGACCCATGGTTACTTATAAAAATTGTCATTTCTTTTGCTTGTATTGTTATCAAATTTCTTTCTTGAAAAATTCAACCTATGGTGCTGTTATAGAATCCAAGAGTTTATTCTATTTGGCTATTATTTGAGTTGTATTATCTATAAACAGGTAAAAATACGCTTATATAAAACGAATTTAAATTTGTGGTACTAAATTAATCTCTGGAGTAAATAAATTAAAAGCAATCAGCTAACACTGCTTAAATACTTCTTTCTGCCATATATCCCGTTTTATTAATCCTAAAAATTTAAATATATTAATTAAGATTGAAGATTCAAGGAAAAAAAACTATATTTTATTATTTCTAATAGAAATAAAGATTAGTAATGTTAAGACAGGTTTTTATTTTAAAGGACAATAATATTTTATATAATAAGAATTTCGGGAAGTCACTTTCAATCGAAGAATTTCAGAAATTATATCAAGAAATTTTGGAGGAAAAAGAAAAAGGTACAAACTTAGAAAGTTATGATGTTTTTAAGTATAAAATTGTTTATTCATTAGTAGAAGAAGATAAATTAGTTTTTATGTTTATAACCGATATCAATGATGATACCAACAGAACTAGGGGAGAACTAGAAAAATTAAAGAAAGAGTTTTTAGAAACATTTGGTGATGCCTTAGATAACTTAGATCCGGTGTTAATGGAAATACTTGACCCCTTAATTGATACAATCCATAGAAATCTTAAGACTAAAATTTCTCTTGTAGGATTTTCAGGAGTTGGTAAGACCACTACAACTAATTTGATATGTGCAGACGAAATTCCCTCAATACATATTCCTACAATCACGGGTAAGATATCAACGGTTAAAATTGGAAAGTTATATTTCCACCTTTGGGATTTCGCAGGACAAGAACAATTTAGTTACTTATGGAATGATTTTATCTTAGGAAGTGATGCTGTTCTTCTTATTACAAACTCTACATTAGAAAATGTCGAAAAAAGCAAATTCTTTATTGAACTAATCAAAGAACGCGCACCCTATGCTCATACTGCTGTTATTGGGAACAAACAAGATCTAGCAAGTGCTATGAGCGTTCATAGAATTCAGGAGATCTTAGGATTAAAAACATATTCAATGGTTGCAATCGATCCTGCCAATCGAGAGAAAATGATACAAATTATTGCGGACATTTTAGAAATAAATACTGAGGCTTCTCCATTGTTAAAACCCTTATTCGAAAGAGAACAATTAATTAATCAAGCTAGAAATTGCTTAGAAAACGGTGATATTGCTCAAACTGCAGAATATTTTGAAAGAATTTCTGATTTGTGTCTTGAATTAGGAGATGATACCCTTTATAAAGAATTTAGTGAAAAAGCAAATAAATTAAAAAGCTATATTGATCAATAATCCTACTAATTTGACGAAATTTCTCTGTCTAATAGGATTAAGTTCTTTTCTTTAAAATATTCAAAAAATAAAAATAAAAAATAATGAAAAATTATTCTTCTTCTTCTTCTACTACGATTTTAGCAGGTTTATAATTTTCATCAAGTACATTAAGGTATTCAATAAGTACAGCACTTGATTTAGATTTTACAGTATATTGATATATTATGGTATTTATTATGTATTTCGGATAGATCAGAGAATTGTGGAAATCAGTAAGTAGGGCATAATATTCATTCCCCTTTGTATCTTGAAATACATGTATCATCTGATTATCCCATAGTCTTTTCAAACCATCATCAATGTCATCAACACCCTTCTTGCGAAGCTTTTCTAAAACATTTTTCGTGACTATTGAAATTCTTAATAACTTTAAAATCTCATATACTTGAGGATCTGCTATTATCTTATCCAAAATTTTAAGATTATCTTCATCTGAAGGTTTATAATTTTGGAAAAAATTCCTTACCGCCACATTATATTCTTCCACGAATCTATCAGGGAGTCCTCGCTCAGATGGATTTTTAAGTAGTGCTATTGGGGGTCGTCGAATCATGAATAAATCGTTGATTAGAAAGATCAATTCTGAAGGCATCCCCTTAACAGAGGCTTCTTTTATTATCTCTTTTTTGATTAGTTCCATTAAAATGGTATCCACATCGAAGAATCCTTCTCGATATCGATCCTTTAACCAGATTTTTAATTCTGATTTTGAGATAACACCTTCTTCTCTTAATCTATTTATGATTAGTCTATTTACACTATCGAGGTATGTAATGGCTAAACTTTGCTCTTCATTTAAATGTGGATAATTAGAAAGTCTCTGGAATAGAAATGGAATCATCTCTAGATACGCATTATCTTCGTAATTTTGGAAAATTACTCGTGATATATCGGATAATCCCCCTTCGTATGAATCAGCATCTTCATCAAGGTTTAAAAGTAAAATGATATAAAGAGGTTTTTCTCTTCCAGTATAATATGAAGCAATATTTAATGGACCAACAAGTAGACTGATCATACCTGGTTCTCCCGTATATTCGTGAGCAGCATAAATTTGCATTAAAGTTTCTTCAGTGATTACAAGTTCATCTGGATATTTAGCCAGGATCTCAGTACTAACTTTAATATCCCATCTCATTATTACTAATCCAATTGGCATTACTCAATCGCACCTCCTTCTTTTGATATTTTGTCATTATTGGGTACTTTCTTTGGTTTGTCTTTAATTCCTAAAGCATCATTTATTGAGAGTCCAAGTGCTTTCCAGTCATCTCCGAATAACTTCGCAAACATTTCCGCTTTCGAAGGAATCGATATTGTGTCAGCAATCTTCTTCTTTGATTTAATTGCACCTTTGATTTTCCTGATCTTCTTAACATGTTTTGGAATTCTTGCTTGTTGAATTACTCTGTATCCAACTATACTTCCAACTACACCTACTACTGATACGGTAATAAGAATAAAGTAGAAGGTTGGCATTCCCGGAAATATTTCTTCCATCAGGATTATGATCGTTATTGGAATTTCTTGAGTGGTAAAATTTGCTTTTTCAATTATAATTGTTCCTACAAATGTTTTTGAACTTAAAAAAGCGTCAACTGTGTTCGTACTAAATTTAAGTGTATAATTTCCTGGTGTATCTTCAATAAATTCGTGAGGTACTCCACCCAAATTTAACTTTATTGTAGCATTCTCTATGTTTATATTACCACGAGAGAGATCATCTAAATCAATTTGGAAGTCTATATCCCTGCCTTTAACAACTTGGACTCTGTTAGTAGCACCTTTACCTGTAGCATCCCAAGTGACAGCAAATTCTCTCAATTTTATCTCTAAATCTATGTACGCAAATCTAGGTTGGTAATTATCTTTTTGAAGTGAGACATGTAAGAAGTAATAACCTACTGGTCTTATATCCGTATTAAAGTCGACATAATAGGTGTTATTTGGGTTTTGAATAAGTGTTCCAGTACCTTGACTTCCAGGTATTCTTTCACCAAATTCATCTAATTCATACCAACTATAGGAGGTGATAGTTAGATCCCCTACAATGCCTAATGTATTTGCGTCTCTATATGTGAATGTGAAATAATGTATATCTTGAGCCCATATCGATGGACTCATATAAACTAAGTCTGTTTCACCATTAAGAGTTGCTTCTCTTTGAAGTACATTAAGATAGACTGAAAATGATATAGCTGTATAATTTTCAAGAGATGCTGATATACTTATAACTTTTATACCTGTGCTTTGGGCATCAGAAGTATCTAAAGTGAATGTATAGAAATCACTATCTAAAGGATCAACATAAATATTGATCGGATTAAGACCAATCCAAGTGTAAGTTAGAATTGCGTTATCGAGATTAAATCCAGAAGATTCAATCGAATATTTAACAGAAATATTTATTAATTCATCAAATGGTGCTGAATAAGTTTTCGTAGGGAGTTCCAGTTTAGTATTATAATCATGCGCACTTAAAACCGCAGGAATTGCATTTATTTTTACTAAAAATATCGCTGGTATCGGATCATCATAAGTAGGATGAAATCCCTTTATACTAATATCATAGTATTCTTTATCGGTTCCTGCAGAAAGTAACCCTGAATTAAGGATTATTGAGAAATTTCCAAGAGCTGAAAATGACATTTTCTTTGACATTAATATGATTTCTGAACCCGCTGGTTTAATAGTTAAGTAACAGGTTGCAGGCGGTTCAGGAACATAGTTCCAAGTTTGCCAGTTATCTGATGTAGATGTGAATATTGCCCAGAAGTTTAGGTCTTCACCCCAATATACTTCTGTAGTTCCATATGAAGCATTGAACGAGGTATCATAATTAGTGATATTTACTCCTGTTCCCTCTAATCTGAGATTAAAAGTTATTGAGGAGTTGCCATATAGAGTGTAATTGTATTCGGTGATTTTACCTGCTCCTGGTGTCCATTGTGTTGGGTCTACATAGGATATATTAAAAAAAGCATCAGTTATATTGGCAACATCAAGAGAAAAATTATATTTCCGACCAACCAAAAACCAAAATGGAGTCTCAAAAGAATTCTTTGGACCATAAGCATATCCATCTCTATCATTAAATGATGATAGATTAATTAATGGTTGTCCTGTCAAATCATCAATAATTTTGATTGTAGCACTCCGAGGATCTCCTTGTGGTGATTCTACGGAACCGAAGTTTTCTATAACTCTAATGTTCAACCTTGCCAATGCCGTTCTATTATAGACATTACATGTTTCAGTTAATCTTACAGTAATTTCACCATTAGTTTGGGAACTATTAAATCCATTAACTTCAATTAATAACCCGTAAACTTCATAATTATCATTTCTTAAATTTATATTATCAATTTGGGCGATGTCCAGTTCAATAAAATCCTCAGTAATATCTGTTGTAGAATAGATCTTGCTGTAAATAAGGTTACCCGTAGTTGAATCTTCTTTATCGATGTAATAGATTGAAACATCCTCGATATAGTTATCCATATTTTCAAGGGTAATGTTGGCTTTGATTATTTTCTTGGTACTTAACTCCGTTCTAGATCCATTTGTATAAATCCTTTCATTTATTGAATAACTACCTGTACTAGATTCGTTTAAATCAATATCATGTTGCTGAAACTTAACATTATTTTGAATGTATTGACTTCGTAATATATAACTTGCATTTAATGGTGTTGGACTAAATGAATCATAATCTTCATTATCATAATACACTTTATAATAATAACTTGGTTGATTGAGCCACCGAAAAGTTGCTTCACCATTATTATTAAGAGTTAAATTATCTATAAGAGGTCCTCCTAAAGTATCATTTACTTCTATGTAACCATAAGTTAAAGGAATCCCGTCCCAATCCACTATTTCAAAATCTATTGTCCATAGATCAGTATAGACCTCTTGTGAATAAGATATTCCATTGAAATAATATGGACCTTCTCCAGTATCTGTACTATTAAATACTTCTTCTTCTAAAGATCCTAAAGTATAATTAACTGTAATATTATAATAGCCATTAGCTAAATCATTGAAAATAATTCTTCCATTGGATGTTGTGCCGCTTGCAACTATAATTGAATTTTCAACAATCATCACTTCTGCTGTAGGTACAATTCTACCATCAACGTCTTTAACTATTACTTCCACATCTGAAACTTGAGCTTGTAACTCTTGAATTTCTGCTGATATTGTGTAATTGAATCTTATATCATCAACTTGAAAAAATCCGGATTTGTGAATATCTCCCGAACCGTCTTCTGGTCCCCATGTACCAAATTCTATGAATATTTCTTCACCCATATAATTAGAAAGATCAAGCTCTATAGAGCCAGTTAAATCCCCATCATCAATTGTACTAGACCTAGTGTTTAAGCTCGGATCAATTTCAAAATGTTCTTTTAACTCCTCTTCATATTTTAATGTTTTTTGGTTTGGTGAAACATAAGCATATCCACCATAAGTCTCTATCCAGCTATCATACCCACTTCCAACATTTTCATGTAAATCGACATCAGCGGTATATTTTGTATCGGATCCATTACAGATCCTGAGAAAGTAGCCATCTTCAGAAATGGTCGGTAGAGAAGGGTTTGGATCTTCGAACATATAAGTTCTTACATTGCGATAAACATTCAGAGATATCTTTCCTCCTTCTACAATTGGAACTTTAAAAGGATAAGAATAAAAAGTCCCCACATAGTCTTTACATGATATTTGAGGTAGTAAAGATCCTTGTCCCCCCCATTTATAAGCATAATAACCGGATTCTACTCTTTCCGCCGAAGGGGTAAGATCATCTATATTAACAAGATTATTTTCAAAAAATGCATAACTAGTTTCTGAGTTATTTAAGGCTTCTCTTGGATTGTATACATCTTTAATTTGATCGACTTGATCATGAGAAAAAGTCCA
>JBHLOF010000153.1:0-7582 GCA_048940805.1 Promethearchaeota archaeon | reverse complement strand
AACAATGATGAATGTGAATGGGCTAATTTTACAGAAAGACCTCTTGAGCTTCGACTGTCAACACTCTCCAAGTATCTGTCTTTATTAAAAGGTAAGCACTATGTTGAAAATATCTCGAGAGGGCACTATAAAATAACTCCGGAGGGAAAAAAGAGATATCTTGAATTATCTAGTGCCACTGAAGAAAAAAGAAAATTGAGTTATCCGCCTGCGATAATAAGACGGAGGAGAAACTACAATCATTGGATCCTCTGGATGGTATATAATAATAATCATTGTAAATGGGCAGATTTTATATCAGAACCGCTTTCAATAAATCAATCCTCACTATCAAAAAATTTGAATTTATTACAAGATCAAGGATTTGTGAAAAAAGAGGAAAAAGAATATAGAATCACACGTGCTGGGAAAGCGGAGTATTCTACTATTCTGAGAGATTATAATTTGGATCGGCAGTCTATCTTGGATGAAGAAAGTAAAAGAATCGAAGAAGTGACTAAAAATACTATTCAATTCTTCGAGAAGTTTGATATTGACGACGAAGAACTTCAGTTTAGATTTCTCAACAATGTATTAAAGCTAGATTATTCACGAGTTGAATCAATGCTCACAGATGAGGAAGAATTCGAAAAAATCCTTTTCTTCATCTCAATTAACCACCCAGATCGATACCCAGAATTCGTATCTATTACAGATTTTTCAAAAAAATATCGGATAAATGAGACTAAATTGGAATATTACGTTGATGAAATTATCGAAAATAATATTTATCCAATAAAGTTTTTCAAACTTTCAGTTTCACCAAATTCAAATTATTTCTTTCAAGAAAATGAAAAATTGGAACTAATGCTTCGAGCAATTGCAGAAGATCATATAACAAAATTTACCTATTTAAACAAGCTTTTCTCAAGAACAGTTGATATTAAGAATAAAACGGAAGACATTTTAAATGATGTTTGTGAAGCTTTATTCGATAAAAAATTAAAGAGTTCACTTAGAGAATTCTTACCGGACTATATCAAATATCTGGCGTATAAAATCGAAGCAAAAGTTGAATTGAAAGAAACGCTTGATAAATTAGAAGGAATAATTTGGCAAGATATGGCGGACATTTTTCAAGTCCAAACTGTTGAGGGAGTAAGAGGTCAATTTGTTCAGGATCTTGAAGAAATAGCTAGCCAAATCAGAAGTAATCCGGATAGTATTGATTTATACTATTCTAAGATTAAAATTTTGATATATTACGAAGAATATAATGAAATTTTAATTACTCTTGATGAGATGTCTGATATATTCCCCGAAAGTGAAAAAGAAATCAAAATTAGAAGAGCTTCAGTACTTCGTAGAATGCAAGATATTGAAGCGGGATTAGACATAATTGAAGAATTAATTCAGGAATATCCAGATGATCCCGATCTTCTTAATTATAAAGCGTATTGGTTACAGTATCTAGACAAAGAGGAAGAATCACTTAGTGTTATTCAAGATTTAGTGAAGAGTTTTCCTGAAAATGGGACTTATCATGATACTTATGGTGAAATCTTAATGTCTTTTGAAGATTATGAAAAGGCATCCGAACAGTTCTTAGAAGCAATAAATCTAGCAGGTGATGAGTGGTATATTCACCAAACATATATAAAATTAGGAATTTGTTATAAAGAACTTAAAAATTACGATTTAGCCGTTGAAAATCTTGAAAGAGGGATAGCATTAACTGAGGAAGAAGTTGAAGATATGGAAACAAAACAAAAATGGCTCTCAGTAGGAAATCTTTTTCTTGCAGAAATAGAGCAGTTAACCTGAGCTTTTATTCTTGTAATTTTTGGATTATTTCGACTAGTTTTAATATAAGATTATGGAAAAAGAAAGAAAACTATTTTAGTTATATTAAAAAAATTGTCGATTTTTAATAAAACACATAATTATTTAATTAAACATTCAATTATATTTACTAATAAAATTTTTTATGTTTTTGTGATGCGTTCAGTTCTAATAGCTAATCGTGGGGAAATTGCAGTTCGAGTGATTCGCGCTTGCCGGTCAAAAAACTTAAAGTCAATTGCAGTATTCTGCGAAGAAGACAAAGATTCTTTGCACGTAAAAATGGCAGATGAGGCATATTGTTTAGGAGAAGAATTAGTTGAATGTACCTACTTGAATATTCCTAAATTACTTGAAATAATTGAACGTTCAAAGGCAGATGCGATTCATCCAGGATATGGATTTTTGAGCGAAAATGCGGATTTTGCACGAGAGGTAGTAAGATTAGGAAAAGTTTTCATTGGGCCAAGCCCAAATACGATTGAATTCCTTGGTAATAAAGTTCAAGCAAAACGACTTGTTGAAAAAGTTGGTTTACCAGTATTACCCGGTTCTAATGGTTTTGTGCATACATATGATGAAGCGAGATCCATCGCTTCTAAAATTGGTTATCCTATAATTATCAAGGCAGCTTTCGGTGGTGGTGGACGAGGGATGGAAATCGTTGAAACAGAAGAAGACTTGGAAGTTGCTATGGAAGGGTGTCAATCCATTGCCTTGAAGTTTTTTGGTAGAGAAGAAGTTTTAATTGAAAAATCTATCGATGCTCCTCGTCATGTGGAAATTCAATTTATGGGAGACAATTTTGGAAATGTTGTTCATTTAGGAGATCGGGAATGTACTATCCAAAGGATGCACCAAAAACTAATTGAAGAAGCCCCTTCATTTTTATCCAGAGAGATAATTGAAGATCTAGGAGAAAAAACATGTAATTTAGCTCGTGAATTGCATTATTCTAATATCGGTACTGCTGAATTCCTCTGGAAAGATGATAAAATCTTTTTCAATGAGGTTAATCCAAGAATCCAAGTAGAACATGTGGTTACTGAAATGGTTACGGGGATTGATCTTGTTGAGGAGCAATTGAATATAGCTGCGAATAAACCTTTGGATATTACTCAGGATGAAGTTTCATTAAATGGACATGCAATCGAATATAGAATAAATGCCGAGGATCCTAACAACTCATTCTTACCTCAAAATGGGAAAATTACTCATCTAATTGTCCCAGGAGGACCTAAAGTACGGTTTGACAGTCACATTTATCCGAATTATATAGTCCCTCATAATTTTGATTCATTATTAGGAAAATTAGTTGTTTGGGGACATACAAGGAAAAAAGCAATAAATTCTTCTAAGCATGCTCTTAAGGAATTGGCAATTTCAGGAATTAATACAAATCTAGATCTACATAAAGTAATTGTAGAAACAAAAGAGTTTAGAAGAGGGGATTTATCCACTGATTTCTTAATTCGAAACAATATAACAAAAGATCTGAAAGATCTTGAAAGAAAAAAGCTGGCTGCAGTGTTTCAATTAGTTAAAGAAAGGAACTTCTCTATTCTACCTTCTCAAAATGTCTCTAAACCATCAAATAAGTGGCGAGATATCGCAAAAATAGAACAATTGCACTAAATATAATAAATTAATTTTCAATTTTAATCAACTGCTGATCCTGACCTACATTATCTTCTACTTTTACAAAAATGTGGGTTACTAGCCCTTTTATTGGAGAAAGTATCCTATTCTTCATTTTCATTGCTTCTAAAACAAGAATCAATTGTTCTTTTTCAACCTTTTGCTGTTCTTTAACTAAGATTTGTAGAATTTTTCCGGGAATGGGAGCGCGTACGATGATTTTTTTAATCTTGTGACTTTCAACAGTTTCATCAACAGATTTCAAATATGGTTTTATTTCAATATCGATTTCTTCACCTTCTAGAAATAATTTACCATCTATTAATTCTACATTAAATTGACAATCTTCAAATAATACTCTATATAATTTTTCAGTTTTTTGAATCACTAGCGGAGAATAAATTTGATCATCAACTTTTAACTTTCCATTATCTAATGGAGTAATGATATATTCTCTCCCTCGAAATCTTACTTTCTTCTGCATTATATTTATCTCCTTACTGACTAATATGGTTTGAAACCAAATGAAAGTAAAAGAAATTAGTAATTTTTTCACACATTACTTTGAAGTGATTTTTATTTGTAAAATTATGATTTGCACCATCAAGAATTTCAATATTTTTTACTTCTGATGCAACTTTTTCATAAAGCTCATAGAAACCTTTTTCAGGAAATAGAGCATCTTTATTTCCTGCTATTAAATAGAATGGTTTTTTTAATAATTTCGCTAATTCTCTCGGGTTGAAATGTACGGTTTGTTCAGAATATGCAATCCGATAGTCAACTTCTGGAAATCGCATTTCTTTATTACGAGTTAATGCCCTTATGAAAAATTTAAATAATGGATTATTTGGGATAATTTCAGTGTCAAACACAGGGGATCGAATAGCAAGACATTTAACTCTATTATCTCTTGCAGCATGACAAAGAGCCATTGCCCCACCAAAACTCTCACCTAACAATCCGATTTTCAATGGATTTATTTTAGGATTATGCACTAAGTGGTCGATCACCTGCTCAATATTTGCTTGTGCATCATAGTATGTGAAAATTCCCGTACTTGTTCTTACTCCTTGATGATCATAAGTGAAATAGGCAATATCCTTCTTAACAAAATATTTCGCAAATCTTTGCTCATCTTCTTCAGGTGACTTTCCTGGCATTCCATTTACTCGAATAACAAGAGGTAAAGAACCGTTTGCTAACACATGTTGATTTTCAGATTCCGGTAAATAGAGAATACTGTGTAACGTTTCTGTTCGTACTTTAAGGTCGATAATCTCTTTTTTCATTATACACACCAATACTACAATTCACAGTAAGACAATACATATTTTTCAGTAAATTCAGATTTTAACCTCACTTTTTTGAGTTCCTTTGGGTAATTTTGGAGATCATTTTTTGTTTTTAAACTAAATTTTCTCTGCGTTTCATTAAAATTTAATTCGAAGTCGCGAAAGTTAATGTTAAAACCTTCACCTAGAGCTTTCGAGAATGCTTCTTTAGCAGTCCAATATATTGTCCCTAATTGATTGTTTTCTGATATAAGATTTCTTTCAGATTCTGTGAATACCTCATTATAAAATGACGGGGAACGCTCTTCAATTAATTCTAAATCGATCCCAATCTTATTTTTACTCATGATCGCAACTGAAAACTCATGAGAATGGCTTATAGAAAGATTTATAGGAATATTCTTTTTATCTTTAACTGAATAATAGAAAGGTTTACCTTTCTCATCCTTTTGGATTTCAATATCGTTGTAGGAAAAGTTATCGGTTGTTTGTCTAAGGAAACATTCCTTAGCCACAATTAGACCTGAAAAATATTCGAATTTTCTTTTTTCATTCCTAAAACGCTTAGCACCATCAATTTCACCTTTGGTTAAATAAGTTTCTAAAAATTTACTGTTATTTTGATGCATGAGTTTTAACTTTTCAATGGGAAGTATGTGAAAAACGTTAAAGAGTCTGCCATTTTTGAGGAGATAATACTCTTTTAATGTAGTTATATAGTTAGAAAGCTTATCCGATAAATCAATTGATAATGGGGAATGGATAATTTCTAGGTTGTCGATTTTAGCTATAATTTCGTCATTTTCACCCATAATAACGGAGTTATAATAAGAACGCTCATTGTCAATTTTTAAGAATTTTGCTACAATGAATCTAGGTTTTCCATCAGAAATAATATCTACTCTGGCAATACGAGAGGGAAGAGATAATTGGTCGTTAATTATTATATCAAATAATGCTGCAGTTTGAAAAACACTTTCAAGAGCTAAGGGATTAAATATAAAATTATCTCCATTCTTAGTTAAAGAACCTGTTGGAATATCTACTCTTGCAATTATTGTCTCGTTCTCTAATTGTACAACCTCCTTTAAAACTTGAAATTTGCTACCGTGAAAGAAGATCTCATAAATCTCACTTTTTTCTAGTAGAGGGATAATATATTCTGGAATAATTGTTTTTTCCCATCTCATATTTTTTATTGGAACATCAAATTTTGCATTGAAATGTTCTTTAATAAGAGGTTTTCCCTTCAAGACAAGGGGATAAGTCTTTGAAAAGAGGGCGATCTCTTTATTAGATTTATTATATCTAACTTCTAAATCAACTGATTTATTAATCGGAATTTTCAAGGGAGTGTGAAAGTTGACGTCTGAAATTGAATTCAAAGTTTCATCAAACATTCGTTTATAAAATTCCGCGAATGTTTCTAAAACCATAACTCCTGGAAATACAGGTTTCTGTTGAATCTGATGATCGAGTAAATAACTATCAAAATCCGTATGTAGCGTGTTTGTTCCTATAATAAATTCTGGTAGAAAACTTATTGCTTCAAACATCGGATATTCTGATTTGTCTATTTTTTCAGTAGTTTTTAGTTGTTCTTCGAAGATACCTAAATTTCCCCCAACGATATATTCTCCTTTGAGAAAATTCAATACCAATTTTGAAAATATTTTTACCCCGATTTGAGGTGGAATGGGAACAACCCCAGATTGAGTTAAAATTTGAAGCGTTGAACCTTGAGTAGCCATCCCTATATCTGCCCATGCTGTCCAATTAATTGATAAAAAGGGAATATTTCTCTGAGTATAGTCCCAAGCTAATCTTGATAAAAATGCATTTGCATATGCATAGTCAATTTGCCCTTGATTGCCAAAACGTCCCGCAACTGATGAAAATGCAACTAAATATTTTATGTGTTGCATCTCTAAATTGTTGATAATATTAAGAAACCCCCCGATTTTAACATCAACAACTTTATGAGCTATTTGCAGGTTCTTCTTCAGGAAACTTTTTGATTCTTCAATTCCCGCTCCATGAATTATTACAGATATTGGATTTTCTAGCTTTTCGTTGATCTGTTTAAAAACATTCTTCAATTTTTCCTTATCAGTAATATCCACTCCATAATACTCGACTTTGAGCCCTTTTTTCCTTAAATTTGCAATATTTCGATACGTATCCAATTTATCAAGAAAATGCTTCCATTCTCTTTTTATCATTACGGGAGTTACTTTTTTTTGTTTTGATTTTAAAAGATCAGTCAATTCCTTCTTTTTTTCCTCTAACTTATCAGGTGTTTGATGTAAATACTCACTTAACGATTCTTCATAAGGAGCTAAACCTAATAATTTAAGTTGAGGTTTAACCTTGTTCGTTAATTCATCAATGCACGCAAATGTTATTCCTAGGGCTCCTCCAGTCACCAATATTACATCTTCATCTGATATTGAGTAATCATTGGAATCGGATGTCTCTTCTATTTTGTTTTTTAATAGAGTGTACCTCTTATCCTCTTTGTAAGATACTTCTTCAACATTATCCCATAAGGAAATTTCATCAATAATTTGTTTAGAATCCAATGAATAAATGATTTTAATGGGAGTTTGAAATTCTCGGTTTATAGATTTGATAAATGCACCAACACTAGCTGCTAGAGCGTTTGCTCCTTTTTCCCATCCAAAGTATTTCTCTGGAGCGATGAGAGCAAGTCTTTCAATTGAATCCAAATTCAATGTTTGAAAGATGATAAATAGACTATCGAAAAAAGTTAAGCTTTCATCTAAAGAATATTGAGTATTATTCGGTACGATTAGAAAAACAATATT